>JBBTTQ010000037.1:0-22467 GCA_038064175.1 Patescibacteria group bacterium | reverse complement strand
AGATCATCATATCTCTTCCGAGCTCAGGGCTCTCATCGAGAAGCACTGGCATGATCAGGATGCAGTGTATGAGAAGATTGCCGAGGCAGGTATGCAGAAGTATTACAATGATCTTCCTAATAAAGAAAAAGTGTTCTTCACTCCAGAGGAGATTGAAGCGGGGCATGGAAAATGCTCGTGTTGTTCCGATGAAGGAAATCGAAAGTACGTGAACGGGGGGGATCACCCCATGCTGCTTATTCGCACGCCGGGTTCCGGTATTCTGCAGGCACTTGATCTGGTGGATAAAAATCCCTTCGATCCGAAGTTTATTGAGCAGACGGCACAGGAGTTACTTGATACGGGCGTTACGGTTCAAACCGCTCATGCAGGGTGTGGGGCGGCAAAGGCTGTACTTAAGGCATGGCTGGTTGAAAAAGGGAAAATGCAGGAAGCAGAGCATCTCACTCAGAGTGATGTCGATGCATTCGCAAAGGAGTGGGCTATGACTGTTGCCAGGAAAATGAAGGAGCTCTCACCCGATAGAACTTCAGATATTCGCTCTGATTTTATCGCTCAGCTTGATCGACCAAAGGAAATCCATCGGGCACGTATTCTCTATCTCACGGATGATGATGCGTTCAATGCAAATTACGAAGGTTTGCCTCAGGGGTTTGTGGAGCGAACGGGCGGAAAAGATGATTTGAAAGATGTTCTCGATCATGTCGATATTCTTCGGAGCATTGCCTTTGATGAGGGACACGGATTTGGCACCAAGTTTGGCGAAAAGGCTCCGGAACAGTTTGTCATCTGCTGTGTTGCAAGAAATGAGCAGAGACTTAAAAAATTAAAAGATGATGCAGGGGCAAAAGTACGCTCTCTTGCTCCCGATGTTGCGAAGAGGGTGCGAATTGATGGATTCCTTGCCTGATGCAGCAGAGAAGGCAGAAAAATTAGATGAAATGTGGTATAATACTATTAGTCTGATTTTTTCATTCTTCTTTGGCTTTTTGAGCCAGAAGGGAGCTGAGATGGAAACATCTCGGTTTGATCGTTGGTTCGATTCCTTTGTCTCGCATCCCGAGGCATGGGAGAGGACCATGATGGCGGCGGCAATCGTATGCTCTGCATACGCATGCGCGCTCATTTTACTCCATTAATCATATGGAGCGATTATCAGACTAGGACCGCCCGTAAAACGGCGGTCCGATTTTGTATATCGTGAGCGGAGATTTATCCCAGCTTCGTGAGGAGTGTTTCTATGCAGAAGTAGCCAAAGAACAGGAATGTTCCTGCAAGGATCATGTTCCGCCACGCGCTTGGGCGCAGGGGCTTTGCAAGGAGCCTGTTATTCAGAACCAAAATGATGCCGCAGTACACGAACATGCTGAACGCATTGATGATGGCGCCAAGCACGATGAGCGAAAGGGGCTGATCGAACCCGAGGCTGAATACCGCAATGCCAAAGAGAATCTGCAGCCAGAGCACTGCGTAGTACGTTTTTGCTACGTTCCGCTGCGTGCCGCCTGCGAGGAGCAGAATGTTCTCGGTGATGATTCTGCTCGTGGAATCGAGCACCGTGAGCTGCGTTGCCGCAAGCATGATGCCGGTGATGAGGAGGAAGAGCGTGCCAAGCAAAGGGAATGTCCTCCCGCCGATTGCCGCCGCTTCCGCCACCACAAAGTTGATGCCCTCCGCGCTGCCCTGACCAAAGGTGGTGATGGAGGCGAGGAGCGAGAGCGTGAGCATGGTGCAGAGGCCGAGTCCCCAGAAAATGAGTGCGTGCTCCAGATTGACCGTTTTCCACCATGTACGGAACCGCCGCAGATTGTCTTCCGTGGCAGGGAACGTGGAACCCGCGAGGGAGAATTGTTTCTGTTCTGTTTTTGCGGTGATGATGCTCGTAATTTTATCCGCGTACTTCCCCATGCCGTACCCCTTGTCGCGCACATAGCAGGACTGCGCAAGATTAAGGTTCCCGCCTGCGCCCGCATACGCAAGCGCGCCGAGGAATGTGCCGATGGCGATGCCGGGCGGCAGAAAACGGTAGGGTGCCTCACCGATCATGCCTATGCCGAGGAGTCCTTTTCCAAGCGCTGCGAAGTCTGCTCCTTCTGCAAGAGAGAAGGTGAGAAGGATGACGAACGGAACGCCGATCGCAATCAAATACTTCTGGAGCGTCTCGACAGTCTGATAGAGCACTTTTCCAAGGGTGAGGATGCAGCCGATTGCAAGGAACAGCGCAATGCCCGCCATGTTCGGGTTCTGGATCGCAAAAACATGTGAAAGGAGCGTTGCGCCGTAGAGTCCGATGCCCGGCCAGCCGAATCCAAGGAACGTGGAAACAATGAACCAAGCAGGCAGCCACCGGAAGAGCCGCGCGAACCCCACAAAAATACTTTCACCGTTGATGAGCGCATAGCGCTCCACTTCCATGTTGATGAAGAACTGCAGCGTAAGGCCGATGAGCATTCCCCACATGATCCCAAGACCATAGGTGCTTGCCATGTACGGCCAGAGCACCACTTCGCCGCTCCCAAGGCCAAGACCGAGGATGATGAAGCTGGGTCCTACGATTTCGCGCAGCCGCGGGGATTCCGGCATATCCCGCATGCCAAGCGCTGGGGGAGTACTCTGCATCACTCACACGATACTATAGAATTCACTGTGAATTTTCTATCAATTGTGGTGGGTCGGAAGGGACTCCCTTCGACGCGCTCGCCCTTCGGGCTTGCTTGCTCAGGGTAAACTTCTCGTCCCTGCCGCCGAGTTATTTCTGAATTCTGCGTTCTCTGTGTTGAAATTGGATTCTGGTGGTGCGCCTTCGAAAAAATCCGAACCGACTTTGAAGTGAATTGGCGCGGCGGCTGAAAATTCGGGGGGGCAGCCGCCGCGTCGTTGCAGGCGATTTCCAACTGTTCGTGGTATATCTGACTGTCCTCAAATAGTTGCCAGCCTCCTTGAAAATCCCGAAGGTTTTTCAGAAAAAGGTTGACCTGTTTCGTCACGAGGAGAATTTGCATTTGCGGTATCACCTTCATTTTTTTCTTTCCATTTACTGTAAACAATCGCATCCATGATATTGTCACCCATAGTGTCGACGCCATAGCTATCTCGCAAGTATTCAGAGCTGAGGATCAGTGAAGAGTAATGAGGATTACCAAAAGAATGTGTTTGAGAGAATTGATATCCCGCTAATGCCAATCGTCCATCACCGGAGATCAAGCGCGCCGAACAGAACCGCTCACATTGGCTCGAACCCATGCGAGAGATGATCGTGCGAAGTAAGGAAGCCAAGAAACTACTCACGACGGAAAATTATGAGGAATTTCCAACATTCCTGAAAACGATCGGAACGAACTTTGTTTTGAAAGGGAACGCGGTGCAGTGGGAAGCCGCGATTGGCTGGCGCGCGCTCGCACATTCGTGCGGTTTTCGTGATTGGTGGGTCGGGAGGGACTCGAACCCTCGGCCAATGCCTTAAAAGGGCACTGCTCTACCAACTGAGCTACCGACCCATACATACCGAAGAAAGAGCAGGGACCAAAAACTATCGCAGAGTTACTCGCCCGTCCGTGGTTCTCAAAGAGCGAAGGCGGGCCGACCCGGGCGTATGAATTATGAATCAGGACCAAGAAACAGTACAGAGTAATAACCGCATTGCTATGATACAATCGAACCATGATCCTCTACGAATAAAATCGGTTGAATGGAATGTCCGGAAGGACTCTTTTATTTCATTCCGCTTTTTCCCATGTTGTACAAGCCAATGATGACGATGAACTAATCGCCAAGCGGGGCGGGAAACCTGTCCCGCTTTGAAAAATCCGCTTCCATTGCGGGAGCTTTGCCTTCATGTCCATGGGATAAACGCATACCTCGTTCAGAGACACCGATACCTGCAGAGATACAGCGACTGTTCTTTCCCGTGTTTGGCGCAGCGATCCTCGAGACAGGTGGCGCATTTCACCATGCCGTTGCCCTGTTGCAAACAGGCGGGATCCTCGAGAATATCGCCGGTCTTGCAATTGCGTTCACAGACGAGGAATGCATGTTCGGGCGTAGCGCTCCTGCAGGCGGTCTTGAGACAACCGTTGCAAGCGGCGCTTGCGTTTCCCTGCTTGAGGCAGGCGTCCGAAACGATCGCGGGTGCAGCGGGCTTCGCCGAACAGCTCTTTTCACATTCCAGGAGCGAGCTTGCGGGACTGAGCTGCCGACAGAGATTTTTGAGGCAGCCGTTGCACGTCGTCGTTCCGTTTCCCTGTCTCAAACACCTGGCTTGCGGCGTGGAAACCATATCCGTGCAACTTTTCGTACACTCTTCGAGAGCCACGGCAGGCATCTGTCTGCGACAGACATTTTTAAGACAACCGTTGCACGCTGCGGTTCCATTGCCCTGTTCCGTGCACACGATGGGAGTCGGCCTCGTCAGTGCCGCTTCAAGCTCCTCAGTGGCGGATGCGAGGCTGAATCCGATGAGGACGCCCGCGAAGAGGCTGATCACAGTTTGAGTGTGGGTGTTCATATTTCTATACATTATAGCATTGCTGGGCTTGCTTGTCGATCGCGCTTTGGCGCAGCAGGAAGCCCTTCATAAGGGTACAATCCGACAGTGATCGACTCCCACTGCCACCTGGCTGACAAAGCATTCACAAAGGATTTGGCACTGGTTCTTGAAAGAGCAAAGACTGCAGGCGTCGAAACTATGATAACCATTGCCGATAGGCTCGACGAAGCGGAGAGATGCATCGCACTTGCGAAAACATATCCCCAGATTTTTGCGACGGTCGGCGTGCATCCACATGCAGCGAAGGATTGGAAACCGGATGATGCTACGCGGCTACGATCGCTCGCGCGCAGTCATCCAAAAATACGCGCGATCGGCGAGATCGGGCTCGATTACCATTACGATTTTTCCCCACGCGATGCGCAGCGCAAAGTTTTCGAGACGCAACTGAAGATCGCACAAGAACTCAAGATGCCCGTCGTCGTGCATTGTCGGGAAGCGGTCGACGATGTCTGGAGTATTGTTTCGGAAATGAAACCGAAGTCCCTGGTCCTCCACTGCTGCACGGAGAAGTGGGAAGACGTAGAACGTTTCGTAAGCGAAGGATATTTCCTCTCCTTTACAGGCATCGCAACGTATCCGAATGCCGAAGTTGTCCGGCGCACCATCGGGCATTGTCCGCTTGAGAAACTCATGATCGAAACGGACGCACCGTATTTGGCTCCCGTTCCGCATCGCGGCAAACGGAACGAGCCCGCCTTTGTGGTGGAAATCTTGAAGCTCGTTGCTCAGATCAAAAAAATCCCCGTAGCAGAAGCCGAGCGTGCGACGAGCGACAACGCAAAATGGTTCTTCGCCCTTCATACGGCTTCACGAGTAGAATAGGTTCACGATTCTCATCCTGCGCTTGTAGCTCAACTGGATAGAGCGTCGGCCTCCGAAGCCGAAGGTTGTGGGTTCAAGTCCCGCCAAGCGCACCACCCTGTCCGCCCGTGACCACTCGCTTCACGTCGCATTCGCGAATTCCATCTGCGTGGGCCTCAGACGATCGGTGTTTCCGAGTTTTTCTCCGTATGCCTGCCGCAGTTGACGTTCGATCCGCTGAATGAAGGCTGCATCCGCATTGAATTCAGCCCCCTCTGTAGGCTCACGGGTGTGAGTATGTTCCGGATGAAAGGAAAGAAGTACAGGACAGAGAATATGCGAACCAAAGACGCGGAAACATGCCGCGGCATTTCGAACATCCAATGTTCTCCTCCTCTCGTACCGCGGAGCGTTTCCTCAAGTCAATAACTTCTTCCAGTCGTCTTCAGCGGATTGGTAACGTTTCAAACGCGAAGCGGTATAAGGTGTTTGCGCAAATACCTACATAAGCGAAGAAAGGTTCCCAGGCGCTTGCGCAAGTAACTGAGTAAGAAAATCATCATTTCGAAGCCCTCTTTCGCTCGTGTTCGACCAAGATCTTCTTCCGGAGACGGATACTCTTCGGCGTGACTTCGACAAGTTCGTCGTCCGCGATGTATTCCAGGGCCTGCTCCAGCGTCATCGGCTGCACGGGCGTCAGCTGGATGGCTTCATCGCTGCCCGAGGCGCGGACGTTTGTGAGCTTCTTTCCTTTTGTCAAGTTTACGACGAGATCCTGATCCTTCGCGCTCTCACCGATGATCATGCCTGCGTACATCACCGTGCCGGGCGTGATGAACATGGCGCCCCGTTCCTGTATTTTCCAGATGTCGTAGGCGGTTGCCGTGCCGTGCAGCATGGAAATGATGGAACCGCGGGTGCGGTCCGGGAGATCGCCCTTGTAGGGCTCGTAACTCATGAAGGAGTGTGTGAGGATCCCCTCCCCCCGGGTTTCGATGATGAATTCGCCGCGGAAGCCGAGGAGGCCTCTGGTCGGCACTTTGAATTCCAGTCGCGTGTGCGCCGCTTCCGTCTTCATATCCACCAACTCGCCCTTTCTGCGACTCAGCAGATCGATGACGGTGCCCGTGCATTCCTCCGGGACATCGATGATCACCTGCTCCATCGGTTCTTCTTTTCCCTTCGGACCGTCGCGCATGATGACCTGCGGCCGCGACACCTGGAGTTCGAATCCCTCGCGACGCATCTTCTCGAGGAGTACGGACAGATGAAGCTCGCCCCGACCGGACACCTTGTAGCTGTCCGTGCCGGCAATTTCCTCGACGACCAGCCCTACGTTCGTTTCTTTCTCTTTCTCGAGCCTCGTCTTGATGTGGCGCGTCGTCACGAGCTTTCCTTCCTTGCCCGCAAACGGAGAATTATTGACGAGGAAGTTCATGGACACCGTCGGCGGGTCGATCTCGATCGCCGGGAGGATCTCCGCGTTTTCCTCCGTCGTGATGGTTTCGCCCACGTTGATATCGGGGATGCCCGAAAGGGTCACGATGTCGCCGGCGCTCGCATTCTTCACTTCCACCCGGCGAATACCCTGATACGCGAAAATCTTTGTGACGCGCGCAGTGCGGGTCGGCTTGCCATTCGCTTTAATATAGACCTTGGCTCCCGCCGTGAGCTCGCCCTCGACCACCCTGCCGACGGCCAGGCGGCCGACGTAGTTGTCGTAATCCAGACTCGCAGGCTGCATGCGAAACACCGCGGCCGTGTTCTGGTTCGCCGGCGGCACATGCTCCAGGATGAGATCGAAGAGAGGGTTCAAATCCTTCGAAGTGTCCTCCAGTTTTTTCTTCGCGATTCCTTCGCGCGCGATCGTGAACAGGTAGGGAAAATCGAGCTGGTCGTCCCTGGCGCCCAGCTTCACGAAGAGATCGAAGACCATGTCGACGACCTTGAGCGGGCGCGCGGCCGGCTTGTCGATCTTGTTGATGATCACAATCGGCTTCATCCCAAGCTGCAGGGACTTCATCAGGACGAATTTCGTCTGGGGCATGGGCCCTTCCTGCGCATCGACGAGGAGCAGAACGCTATCGACGGTGCGGAGGATGCGCTCCACTTCCGATCCGAAATCGGCGTGCCCCGGGGTATCGACGATGTTGATCCTGCAATCCTTGTAGTGAATGGAGGCGTTCTTCGCGTAGATCGTGATGCCGCGCTCCCGCTCCTGATCATTCGAGTCCATCACGAGCTCCTGAACCACTTCATGCGCCTCAAATGCGCCGCCCTGCTTCAGGAGCGCGTCCACGAGCGTCGTTTTTCCGTGGTCCACATGAGCAATAATGGCGATGTTACGGATGGTCATAAGACGCGAGAATGTAGCGTTTTACAGACGAAAACACAATCCCCGCGGGAGCGCTGCTACGGTTTCATGTGCCCAGCCCCGCAGACCGGGACGCAACGTCTCGGCTCCGGTAGGATTGCCATCATGAAAGTCGCACTTGTCCACCCTTCGACTCGTCCCGCCTTCGGCTCGACTCGCTCAGGGCAAGCCTCCTCTTCCCTATGAAAGTTGCTTTAGTGCAAGAATTACTGACCATGCGCGGCGGAGCTGAGCGCGTTCTCAAGGTGATCGCGGAAATGTTTCCGGAAGCGCCGATCTATACACTCCTTTATAATGAAGCAAAATTGGGCGCATGGTTTCCGCGGGAAAGAATCCGTACAAGCAGAATGCAACGGATACCGGACCATCCGCTCCTAAAAGCTATCAGCTATCAGCTAAAAGCTCCTCTATTCAATCATCATCTCTACTTGTCTCGCTTCCCTGCAGCCGTCGAAGCCTGGGACTTTTCGGAGTTCGATCTCGTGATCTCCCTGTCATCCGCTTTCGCACACGGGATCATCACCAACGGGAATCCGAAGCATCTCTGCTACGTTCACTCTCCCGCCCGTTACCTGTGGGATCGCACGCACGATGTCCTCGATCGAGTGAAGAAAGGACCACTCGGGAGTCTTCGACGCAGGTATCTCGAAAAAAAGTTTCATCGCCTCCGCGTCTGGGATACGGAAACTGCAGAACGGCCGGACATGCTGCTTGCGGCCTCGAAGGAAGTGCAGAGACGCACCCTGCTCTACTGGAGGCGGGAGAGCAATGTCCTCTATCCCCCGCTCGATGATTTCTGGTTCCAGGCGCCTCTGAAACCAGAAACCAGAAACCAGAAACCAAAAACCTATCTCGTCGCATCGACGCTCGTTCCATATAAGAGGATCGATCTTGCGATCGAAGCCTGCAATAAAAGAGGCCTGAAGCTTCGGATCGTCGGGGAGGGGCCGGATGAGGCTCTACTTCGGAAAATCGCCGGGCCAACCGTTGAATTCCGAGGATACAAATCGGGAAAAGATCTTCGATCCGAATTCGAGAATGCCTCCGCCGTCCTCTTCCCGGGCGAGGAGGATTTCGGTCTCGTCCCACTCGAAGCGATGAGCACAGGCACTCCGGTGATTGCGTACGCGCGCGGAGGGGCGCTCGAGACGGTCGTCGAAGGAAAAACAGGCGTGTTTTTTCACGAACCGACGACAGACGCGCTCCTTGCTGCGATCGATCGCGCCGCATCCGTCACATTCGATCCGCATATTCTCCGAGCGCAAGCGGAACGCTTCTCCACGGACACCTTTCGGACCGGACTCCGAAGAGCCATCGAACGACTGTCGAAGAATCGGTTGACACGGTGAATGCCGATCACGATACTTCACCTTCGATGAAAAAAGTCCTCGTTGTCGGCGTCGGCCTGATCATCCTTACATTGCTCGGATCCTTCATCGTGGGACAGATCAGTGGCCAGGGTAACAGGAACGGAACGCCGGTCGTCGGCGCACTAAAGGACTATGCGAGTGCGACTCTCGGGATTGAGATCGGCTACCCGAAAACCTGGTCGGTGCAGGAGGATGGCAAAGGCGTGTATTTCATCTCACCCAAGACCGATAGCGCGGACACGATCCGCGAGAACATCAACGTGCTCGTGGAGGACTTAGCCGAAAAGGTCGACCTTGCCGAGTACACGACATCGGCTCTCTTCCAGGTTGCCGCACTGGATAACTATTCAATGCAGGATGATACAAAGAGCCGCGTTGGCGTGTTACCGGGACACATGATCACGTATCAGGCGATGATCGAAGGACATACGATGCAGTTTCAGCAGGCGTGGACGGTGAAGGATGACAAAGCGTACCTGATCACACTGGCTGCAGCACCGGAAACTTTTTCGAACTACCGCGCAATCTTCAATCGGATGGCGAAGTCGTTCAAAGTGCAGACCAGGTAAGCGCGCAATTGCTTCTCGGCGCTGATCGGCCTACGCTCCACCCGTTATGACGCATCGCCTCCTCGTTTCGTTGTGTATTCTTTTTCTTCTCGCTCCCCCTCCATTTGCCGGGGCCGCTTCCTACGGGATGCCGAAAGGCGTCTCCCGTGAACGCATGGTGAACCGTCATCTCCGGGGAAAAACGCGCGGAGCTATGACGAATATTTCCAGGAAATTCACAAGACCCGATGAGGTGGCTCGATCGATGAAGACCTACAAGAACGAGGCGCATGGCATCACCTTGGGGTATCCCGCCAACTGGAAAGTCATCGAAAACTACATGAACACGGTCGTCTCGTTCGTTTCTCCCTTGGCCGATGTCCATGACACGCTCACCGAAAATGTGAATATTTTGGTGGAAGATGCGGAGGACTCCCTGGCGGAATCCACCCGAAGCGCACTCGAAGAACTTCAGAATCTGGAAAGATTCAAACTGGTTTCTTCGGAAGACATCATTCTCGATTCACTCCCCGGCAAGGCTGTCTCCTACACTGCAGGGGCATCTCCACCCCTCAAATTCAAGCAGGTCTGGACCGTCCGCAACGGGAAGCTCATCATCTTCACCTTCGCATCCGCTTCGGATGCCTTCCGTGAGTACGTGAAGATCTTCGACAAGATGGTCTCGACGGTCTCTTTCCAATAATCGCCTCTTTATGGAAGCTGTCCTGCGGGGCGGCTATTTTGTTTCGGGTTTCGAGTTTACGGGTTTCGGGTTGAACTCGTAACCCGTTAACCCGCAACTCGTAAACTTCAAAGGAGTGTCGCCTGCACATCCCGCGGAACCGCTCTTCCAAATTTCTCGTACGCGCGCTTTGTGGCCATGCGGCCTTTGGACGTGCGATCCAGGTATCCCTGCTGCAGGAGGAACGGTTCGTAAACATCCTCGATGGTGTCTTCCTCCTCCGCAAGCATCGCGGCAATGGTGCCGAGGCCTACGGGACCTCCCGCGAAATGATCGATGATGGAGAGAAGAATCTGCCGATCGGTACTGTCGAGACCGTCATGATCGATCTCGAGGGAACGAAGCGTCTCTTCCACGCACAGGAGATCCGCTGTCTCTTTTTTTTGCACATGAGCGTAATCCCGGATTGAGCGGATGAGCCTGTTTGCGATCCGCGGTGTCGCGCGACAGGCGAGAGCGATCCTGTGGGCGGCGGGCGCGGGAAGTTCCAAGGAGAGAATCCGCGCGGAACGCTCGACGATCTGCTGCATCTCCGGCATTTCGTAAAATCCCAGCTTGAAATTATGAAGGAAGCGATCGCGGAGAGGCGCGCTCATGGAGCCTGATTTCGTCGTTGCGGCGACGAGCGTAAAGGGCTTGAGTTGCAGACGCATGGAGCGGGCTGTGGGTCCTTTGCCGATGACGAGATCCAGCACGCAATCTTCCATCGCCCCATAGAGCATCTCCTCCACGATCGGCCGAAGCCGATGGACTTCGTCGATGAAGAGGACATCCCCTTCCTGGAGATTCGTGAGGATGGATGCCAGATCGCCGGGTTTTTCGAGCACCGGACCGCTCGTAATGCGTACGTGCGCCTCCATCTCGCGCGCGATGATGTGCGCGAGGGTCGTTTTTCCGAGTCCCGGCGGCCCGTGCAGGAGGGTATGACCGAGGGGTTCGCTCCGTGACCGCGCAGCCTCGATATGCACAAGCAAATGGCCTTTGATTTTCGTTTGCCCGATGTACTCCGACAGTTTCTGCGGACGGAGCGTTGCCTCCAGAGCATGCAGATCGTCCTCGCCCGACTCCGGCTTCAGCGTCCTCTCCTTCTGCGGCTGCAATCGCTTGAGTGCCATGGGGGAAGCATAGCATAGTTTACGGGTTTCGGGTTACGGGTTTCGGGTTTGCACTTCTTTTTCGACAGAACTCGAAACCAGGAAACCCGCAACTCGTTAACCATTGTCCAGTGGTATAATTCCAGCGATGTCCCCCTCCGCCAAGATCGTAACCGCGCTCGGATTCCTCGCTTCCATGCTGCTTCTGGTATCCGCAGACGCATTTTTCACCTACGACACGTTGTTCCTCCCATCGTATGAGGAGGGACCGATGCCGGATACGGTCCCATCAGAGCCGATGCCGCCGAATGCAGGAGGAGGTGTGACAAAGCAGACGGGACCTGACGTGGGCGAGGCACTCGCTTCTCTTGGTCTCGAAGCGAAGGAGGGAGCGGAGCGGAGCATCCTTCGACGGGTCATCCGGGAGGACGTGACCGTCCAGACATCCATCGTTCTTAAAGACGGCGACAGGATCGGCATGATTTCATGGACGCAGTCTCCGCTCGTCAAAAACTATTTCCTCGCTCTCAAGGAGGCCCTCCACACGTCCTTCACGCCGCAGATGAAAGACCTCGTGGATGAGACTCAGCGTCCCGAGAAGAAACCCGTCCGGAATTTCCTGTCGTTCCGGGATCTGGGACTCTCCCCCGAGCGCATGGTGTTCGTTCGCGTCCGCGATCGCCTGTACGAATTTCGCATCACGGAGGGGGCGGAGGAGCGGATGTTTATGTTGATCGAAGAACTGACGAATTAGTGTCGGGTGTCGGGTTTCGGGTTTCGAGTTCGGTCATCTTTGTGGGACAACCAGAAACCCGCAAACCCGTAACCCCAAACCTGTACAGAATGGAATTTTAAGATTGACCAGTAGGAATCCCATCTTTACACTCCCCCAGCTATGGCAAAAGCCGTCAAGAAAGTCATCAAAGTGCAGGCACGAGGCGGACAGGCAAATCCGGCACCACCGCTCGGACCCGCCCTCGGTCAGGCGGGCGTCGATATTCAGGCCTTTTGCACGAAATTCAACGAACAAACCAAGGACAAGAAAGGGCAACTGATCCCTGTGGAAATCACGGTCTACGAGGATCGGTCGTTCTCCTTCAAACTGAAGCAGCCACCCGCCGCAACCCTCATCATGGAGCGCGCCAAGATCGAAAAAGGCAGCGGCGAACCCAACAAGAACAAAGTCGGAAAGATCACGAAGGCAGAGCTCAGGGAGATCGCGGAGATTAAGATGCCGGACTTGAACGCAGGCAACCTCGAAGCCGCGATGAAGATCATCGCCGGCAGCGCGAGGAGCATGGGGGTCACCATCGAATGACGTTGCCCGTTAGCTCGTTGCTCGTTTTGTCATAATAAATCGTAACAAGCAACGAGGAACGAAGTAACGAGAAACGATCCGCGTCAACATATTTCTCGTGCAGAAAGAAAATCCGGAGCGTACCATCCTCAATAATCTTCTCCCCGCGACATGTTCGAAGCCCCCTCCGCTCTCTTTAGCATGGTAGGCATCGTCTACGGACTCATCCTGCCACTCGTTATTTTGCACCTCATCGCGGTGCTCTTCATTCCTGTGATGGTCTCCGGAACGGGCGCGAAAGTGGTGGGTTCGGGCAGAGCCATTTACTGCTATCTCCTCCAGGCGCTCGGCGTTCTCCTCATGACCCTCGGAGGACTTCCTGCCGTCTACGGCGTGCTTGCGCGGGAACCGTACGACAGCAGCACCTACCTCGCTCTCCTCATCGTCTTTTCCGCGGGCGGACTCACATTCCTCTGGCACGATCATCTGGTGCGCACGGTCGACTCTGCCTCTCGCTCCGTGCCGCACGCCATCTACTTCTTCACCTTCAAAGTGATCGGCTATCTCCTCACGCTCCTCTCCGCCGTGTCGCTGCTCCTCACCATGCTCCTTGGCACCCAGGATCCCCGGGGCAACTGGTGGGTGATGCCGGTGCTCCTCCTCTTCTACGGACTCCTCCTCTCGTGGTGCACCCGTCAGGACAGCGAAGTCACAAATAAACCTTTCCAGAGTTCCCCCACGGGGCTCAAGGGCATGTCCGGCTTCCCGATCAAGAGCACGCAGCAAAAAGGAAGGATCGTGCCGGTAGGGAAGAAAAAATAGAACGTACGTGGTACCAAATCCTGACCGAAGCCGACTGTTAATATGATATCATATTAATGTTTTGCGAAGACCCCGGCGCACGGAGGCAACGCCTGCTTGCCGGCAGAGGCAGATGCACCGGGAGATTCTGAGATTTGCGCAGGGGGCTGTGGTACGCCGGCAAATTCTACAGGTACACGCTTTGCTTGCATTCCTGTTTTGTTTACTGCAAACTGGCCTTCCGTTCGTGGGAGTCCGTCCGGACGCCCCTACCCTTCGCCCGCCTTGGCGGACTCAGGGTAAACCACGTTCCCCCCATTTCCATGACTTCCAAGCGAAGCCCCTTGGCCCGGCGCCGGGGCAAAAAGTACGCCGAAAAGAAAGCGCTCGTCACGAAGCCCGTCCTCCCGGTGAACGAGGCTTGCGAACTTTTGACGAAGCTCTCGACGGTGAAATTTGATGCGACGGCCGAGGCTCACATCCGCATCTTCGCCGATACGACGCAGGCCGATCAGCTCGTCCGCACGACCGTGAATCTTCCCCATGGAACCGGAAGAGACGTGAAGATTGCCGCGTTCGTTCCGGATGATCTCGTGAAGGACGCCAAAGCCGCAGGAGCGATCCTGGCTGGCAATGAGGATCTTGTGAAACAGATCCAAGAAGGAAAGATCGAATTCGAGATCGCCGTCGCGCACCCGAAGCTGATGAAGGACCTCGGGAAGATTGCGAAAACCCTCGGTCAGAAAGGACTCATGCCATCGCCCAAGGCCGGCACCGTGACGGAGAACGTCGTAAAAGTGATCCAGGAGCTCCGAAAAGGACGCATCGAATGCAAGATGGACAAGCAAGGCATCATCCATACCGTCTTCGGGAAGCTCTCCTTCGGCCCGCAGAAGCTCCAGGAGAATCTCACGGCACTGATCACCGCCGTCAAGGAAGCGCGTCCTTCGGGCATCAAAGGCGAATACATCGCGTCCGTCTCCATTTCGCCGACGATGGGTCCGGGAGTGAAGGTGGCAATATAGGGCAATCCGCAGCCAGAGTGAAAGACATTCTTGACAATGCAGCGACACGGAAGAGAATGAGCAGCATGCAATCGGTGCTCCAAGCACAGAACGCGCCCGCAGAGGAGATCGACGCCCTTCTGGAACACTGGGCTGTGACCATGGAGAATGGAAGATTGTTTCGAGCGGCACTGACAGCTCCGTTGGCGGCGAGAAGAAAGATCGTCCATGGCACACTGCGCTCGTTTGGAATTCAGGATCGCCCTCTTGTTGAGCCGCTGCAGTACGATTCACCGGACACCTACAATGAAGATGCAGCGCTTCAAAAGACAAAGAAAACCGCAGCATCACTGTCCGACGGAAGATTGGAATCCATTGCGAAGGCACAAGGATCTACTCCAGAAGCAGTCTGTCGGGCAATCTGGAGCCAATATTTCTGGATATTTCTTCAGTACGATAGAGGTCGCGTCTAGGAGCAGAGCACCGCGCGAACATCATCGATTTTTTCCACGCGCACAAGGCGCTCGCGCATTTCCCGGGCTCCATCCACTCCTTTGACGTAACTCGCGAGGTGTCTCCGCATCTCCAGCATTCCCCTCTTCTCCCCTTTGATGCGCACGGCCAGCTCGCAGTGTTCCAGTATCCACGGGATTTTCTCCTCGAAAGTTTGAGGGGGTTGCCCCGTGGGGCAGGAACGTTCCTGGCCCACGGGGCGGAGAGCTTCCATAATATCCGCCATCACCCAAGGATTGCCGAACGTCCCCCGTCCCACCATCACGCCGTCGAGATTTCCGATCATCCGCACCGCATCCTCCGCGCTCGCAATGTCGCCATTGCCGATGACGGGGACACGGACCTCGCGTTTGAGTTCGTAGATGGGATCCCAATTCGCTCTGCCGCTGAACTTGTCATGGTACCGGCGGCCGTGAATCGCCAGAGCGGACGCCCCGGCATCGATGAGTCCCTTGCAGAAAGGAATGAGCGTATCCGTGGTCTCCCACCCGAGTCGCGTCTTCACGCTCACGGGAATCGACACGGTCTTCACCGTCGCATGGACCAGTTCCGCGGCGAGGCGGGGGTCGCGGATCAGCGCAGAGCCGTGGCAGGACGACACGACTTTTGCAGCGGGACACCCCATGTTGATATCAATGCCGTCCGCGCCGAGTTCTTCGATGACTTTGGCCGCGGAAAGAAAATGCTCCGGGTCTTTGCCGAACACCTGCACGATGAATGGACGTTCGAGTGCGGGATCGAAGTCAAGAAGCTCCATCGTCTTTCTGGCTCCGTAGTGAATGGCGTCGGTGCTCAGGAATTCGGTATAGACGATCACCTCCGGCGCGATGCGTTTGATCAGTCGCCGGTAGGACGCATCCGTCACCCCCGCCATGGGAGCGAGTGCGACAATGGGGCGCGATGTTTCAGTCCAGGAAAACATCGTATGAGTATTTAACAATTTAACCATGTTCTTCGCTTCCATCAATACAAAATCCCTTTGTTCCATCGCCTTCTCCATCTCCTCTGTCTCAAGATAGCGTCATGTCCCGCATCTCACGCATCGCTCTCTTCGTCGCGACTCTGCTGTTCTTCTCTCCCGTTGCAACGGCTCAGACGTTTATTCCGGCCAGCGGGGTGCTCCCGGGAGCTGCGTGCAGTTTTATTACGGGAGAATTCGATTTCGACTGCATTCCCATTTACGTCGGCTATTTGATCCAGGCGGTCTTCGCCATGACCGGCGGATTCGCGCTGATGGAAATTCTCAAGTCCGGCTACGAGATCGCCATGAGCGGGATCACCGGCGATAAGGAAAAAGGAAAGAAGCGACTCCAGTGGGCGCTGATCGGTCTGGCCCTCAGCATTCTCTCATTCCTCATTGTCGACTTTGCCATCAGTGCGCTACTATTGGGACCGTGACCAAACGCGATCCCTCCCAGCCGTTCACGTCGCTTCGCATTATCGGCAAAAAAGCACAGACGCTCTTTGCGAAGGCGAAACAGTCGGCCAGGGAACCGAAAAAATCTGTTCCCCTTCTGCCGGAGGCTCCGGAGTACGACGAAGTGCTCGTCCATCTCTCCATCCGCAGTGTCGTGAAATCCGCATTTGCGATCCTCGCCATTTTAGCGGGCGTTCTCCTCACCTATTTTCTGCAAGACAAAATTATTCTGCTTCTCCTCGCCCTCTTCGTGGCGGCGGTGCTGGAACCCGGGGTGCAGATGCAGGGACGCATGGGAATCCCGCGGGGGCTTGCGGTGCTGGCGCAGTACTTCATCGCGCTCTTCCTCCTCCTGTTCCTTTTGATCTCGCTGATTCCGATCATTTCTGTCCAGCTCCAGCAAATCGCCCTCTTCATCAGCCAGGAGGTCGATCTGTTCCTGAGCGACCCGACGATTGCCCTTCCGCTCTTCACGGAGGAAGTGAACGCCAGGCTCACATCGCTGATCCAGAACACCCTGCAGGACCTTTCCATCGATCGCTTCACGGACGCTCTCCAGCAGTTCGGGCAAAATCTCTCGACGGCTGCACAGGGTTCGCTCCGGTTCGCGGCGCAAATCGCTGGGTCGGTCGTGAACTTTTTCCTGAACCTGATCATCGTGCTCGTCCTCGCGTTCTTCATACAGCTGGAGAAAGAAAAAATCATCGGATGGCTCAGAGGGTTCATCCCCGTCCGCTACCGGCCGTATCTGGACACGAAATCGGAAGCCATCCATATCAAGATTGCCCAGTGGGCGCGCGGCCAGCTGCTCCTCAGTTTCAGCATCGCGTGTCTCGTCTTCCTCGCACTCGTGATCCTCCGGATGCCCTACGCGCTCACGCTCGCGATCCTCGCGGGGTTTACGGAATTCATCCCCGTGGTCGGACCCTTCATCGCGGCCGTCCCGGCGGTCATGATCGCCCTCACGCAGGAAGGGTTTATCTGGGCACTCGTGCTCGCCCTCGTCTACTACATCATTCAGTGGTGCGAGAACAACCTGCTCGTGCCTCTCATCATGAAACGCGCCGTCGGTCTCTCTCCCGTCGCCATCATGTTCGCCATGCTCGTCGGTATCAGCTTCCCAGGTGTGATCCACCCGGTTCTCGGCATCATCCTTTCGATTCCGACGACGACGATCATCGCACTGTTCCTGGAGGACTGGAGGGAGTCGCGGGCAAGAGCATGAAAGGGTTTGGATTTGGGCTTATTTTTCCGAATCTCAATCCTCATCCTCATCTGTCAATCTCTCGTTCTTGAACAATATTAGTATACAAATAGAATATCTCCATGCAGCTGATCAGCTCTCAGAATGTCAGGAATACCTTTCATTCGTCTGGCTGGCCATGTTTTTTGCGTGCCTGTCACTCCACACTCAGAGGAGAAGAAGGTAAAATAGCATGATTCTTGTGGAAAATTATCACTCTCTTCCTTAGAGTGACAATCCGCATCATTCTTCATTCCCTCCCTGTCCATGCATCCCTTCGATAGATTCACACCGAATGCCAAGCTTGCACTCCAGATCGCGGAGCAGGAGGCGAAGAATATGAAGTCGAGCTACATCGGAACGGAGCACCTGCTTTTGGGTCTTCTCTCCATTCCGAAATCGCTCGGCTTTTCCATTTTCACGGGTGCGGGCGTGACGCAGGAAAACGTGCGCATTCTTTTGAAGGCGATGAAAAGTACGAACATCGAGGGTCAACATGTCAAACACGGCCTTTCGACATTCCTCCATACGGTCATCGAACAGAGCGTGATGACGGCGCACAAGTTCCGCCATGCCAATGTCGGAACCGAGCACCTCCTCCATTCCCTCGTCTCGACGGGCAAGAACGCGGCGACGATCATTCTGGACAACATGCAGGTCGATCCGGAGGACTTGAAACTCCGAGTCGAGGAAATGTTCGGACAGATCAGTCAATTCAAGCAGCAGAACCGCAACATGGAGCAATCCCTGGAGGCTTTCTTCCACGGCCTGCAAGGAGTGATCGTCGGCATGCAGTCGGGGCAGAACGGCGAACCCGAGGGCATGAAACGCCGTAAGGCGGACGGCAAGAGCAAAACGCCGGTCCTCGATTACTTCACCGATGATCTCATTGAGAAGGTAAAAGAAGGCAAGATCGACCCCATCATCGGGCGCGACCTCGAAATCGAACGCTTGGTTCGCATTCTCAATCGCAAAACGAAGAACAACCCCGTTCTCATCGGCGAACCGGGCGTAGGAAAGACCGCCATCGTCGAAGGTCTCGCACAGCGCATCGCCATGAACACCGTTCCGGAGTCTCTCCGAAATGTCCGCGTGCTCATCCTCAACATGGGTTCGCTCGTCGCTGGTACCAAGTACCGGGGCGAATTTGAACAGCGCTTCGATGACATTATCAAGGAAGCAACGAAGAGCGAGAACCAGATCATCCTCTTCATCGACGAGATGCACACGGTCGTCGGCGCGGGATCCGCGGAAGGGTCCCTGGATGCTGCGAATATTTTGAAACCCGCTCTCTCCCGCGGAACGCTCCGGGTCATCGGCGCGACGACGGTGGATGAATACCGCACGATCGAGAAAGACCGCGCTCTCGAGCGCAGGTTCCAGTCCATCATGGTCGAGGAGCCGCTGGCGGAGGACGCCATCCTGATCCTCAAAGGACTCAAGAAGAGCTTCGAGGATTTTCACCACCTTGAAATCACCGACGAAGCCATCGAAGCCGCCGTCTCCCTGAGCAAGCGCTACTTGAGCGAGCGATACCTTCCGGACAAAGCTATTGACGTGCTCGATGAGGCCGCGGCAGGCAAAAGCCTGCAGCAGCCGCAGGCCACGCCGGAACTGAAGAAAACCGAAGACAAGCTCGAACAGCTCGTACAGAAACAACAGCAGGCCGTGAAAGAACAGAAGTACCACCTCGCGCTCAAACTGAAGCAGGAACAGCAGACGCAGAAGGAAAAACTGGAGGAACTCCGGACCTCGCAGGACGGCGACCGTCGCACGCCCATCCAGATCACGGAGGACGATATCGCTCACGTCATCGGACGCATGACGGGTATTCCCGTCACGAAACTCCTCAAAACCGAGGCGAAGCGGCTCACGAATCTCGAGATGCTCCTCCGGAAATCCGTGATCGGTCAGGACGAGGCCATCAAGAAGGTGGCGCGCGCCATCCGTCGCAGTCGCGTTGGCATCAGCGATATGCGTCGCCCCATCGGGTCGTTCCTGTTTCTGGGACCCACCGGTGTTGGAAAGACGGAACTCGTCCGCACCATCGCACGCGAGGTCTTTAACCGCGAGGACGCTCTCATCAAAATCGATATGTCCGAGTTCATGGAGCGGCACAACGTGTCGCGTCTTGTCGGCGCCACCGCAGGCTATGTAGGCTACGAGGAAGGCGGACAACTCACGGAAGCGGTCCGCAGAAAACCATACTCCGTCGTCCTCTTCGATGAGATCGAGAAGGCTCACCCGGAATTCTTCAATGTCCTCTTGCAGATTCTGGAGGACGGCGTCCTTACCGATGCCCAGGGCAAGCATGTGGACTTCACGAACACCGTCATCGTTATGACCTCGAATATCGGCGCCGAAAAACTCACAAAGCAGGCTGCCAAGATCGGTTTCAAACTCGGCGAGGAGGCAACGGCCGAGGAGAACGAGTACGAAGAAAAATGCAAAGAGGTCTTAAGTGAACTGAAGGACCATTTCCGTCCGGAGTTCTTAAACCGCGTCGATCATCTGATCGTCTTCAATGCCTTAAACCAGCAGCACATCCGAAAGATCGTGAAGATGCATCTGGAGCAGCTGACCGAGCGCCTGAAAGCGCAGGGCTACGCGCTCGCAGTCGATCAAAAAGTCGTGAACTACCTTGCGGAGGCCGGCTTCGACCCCGAGTACGGCGCCAGGCCCGTGCGTCGTGTCATCCAGGACAAAGTGGAATCCGAGATCGCCGAGAACATACTGAAAGGCGTGTTTACGAAGGGAGATACCATCCGCGTTGTGAAGAAGGGTGACTCCATTGATTTCCTGCCCGGCGCCAGCGCAACCGCGGCCCCTCAGGAAGAACACGAGGAAGAGGAAGCGGTGCTTGCTGAGTAAGCGAAGTGGTGGTTACGTGTGCTATTGCTACATTGTTAAAGTGTTATATTGTTCTATTGCTCGCAAGCGAGAAACAGGCCTTATGCCCGTTAAACAGTCTCCGTAAAGATCGATGCTTTGCTAACAATGTAACAATAGTGCAATGGTACAATGATTCTCGGGAATAACAAAACATGCTATAATAATAAGATTTTATAACACAAAAAAAATGCCCATCGACCCCGTCAAAATCCCGCAGAACGTCTACATCGAGGATCGCATCGTCGGTCCCCTCACCCTGAAACAAACGATCATCCTCGCGGCGGGCGGCGGCTTCAGTTATGCACTCTTCGCGATGATCCAAAAAACATACGGTTCGGTGAGCATTCCCGTGACAATCGTAGTCTGGCTCCCGTGCGTTGTCGCAGCCGCCTTCGCATTGATCAAAATCAACGATTTGAGTCTCATCCGGATTTGCTTCCTGATGCTGGAACGCTTTCATAAGCCTGCGACGCGTACGTTCAGTCCCAGGAAAGGCATCACCATCAACATCCGCACCGCTCCTTCCAAAGCGGAACTGCTCGAGACCGTGCAAGAGCAGGAAAAGAAAGCCGCGGAATCGGGCAAAACCGAGAAGAGGATCCGCGAACTGAGCACGATACTGGACAGTTCGGTTCCCGCTAACGCCCGAAGACCGATTGCAGATGGGGAATCGCCCGAGTCTGTGGAGCCTCCGGAGAACGATCCCCTGGATCCATGGAACAATACGGAGACCGACGAGAAGCCCCGAAGGACGGTGGATCCCCGCAGAATTTCGGTCGACGGAAACGACGAAGGCCCCGGAGATCTCTCGCTCTTTCGCGATGTATTCCCCGAATCCTGATGGACCAACAGAAACCCGTCAAAGGCGGCCTTTTCAAGAGCACGGTGCGGCAGCGCAAAAAAAGCGCTCTTGCCTCAACCCAGCGCTTCGTCCCCATCGGAGAGATCCGCAACGACACCGTTCTCCTCAAGAACGGCGGCATCCGTTCGGTGCTCCTCATTGAGGCGCTCAACTACAACCTCAAAAGCGAAACCGAGCAGCAGGGCATCATCGCCGGCTACGAGTCGTTCGTGAATACCCTGACCTTCCCTCTCCAGATCGTCATACGTTCGAACAAAATGAATATCGACCCGTATCTCGTGCAGCTGAGATCGACGGCGGAAAAACAGGAAAACTCGTTGCTGAAAGATCAGACATTCGCGTATGCGAACTTCATTGAGAAGCTCGTGGACGTCGCTGACATCATGCAGAAACATTTTTACGTTGTCGTCCCCTATGACCACTCCATCCGGAAGAAAACCATTTTCGAAAAGTTCTTCGGCTGGATCAGCCCGGACGATTCCGCGGCCAAAGCATCCCAACGCAACCGTGAATTTGCGGAAGTCAGCCGCAAACTCAAGGAACGGGTGAACCTCGTGCAGACGGGTCTGGAAAACCTGGGTCTCTCCAGCCGCAGACTGACAACCCACGAACTGATCGCATTGTATTACCAGATCTATAACCCCCGCACGAGCGAGGAACAGAAGCTCCCCGTCGACGATCGCGCGCTCCGGCTGGATCAGACCGTTTTATGAGGACGAGAAAGACGAGAAGGATACAGAAAACACAGAGGACAGCCGTTCTTTTGCGTCTTTCTCGTCTTCCTTGTCTTTCTCGTCTCGGTGCAGGTAAGCACTCACTACCCCTGCATGAGGGACTTCGAGGGGGGCGGGCGCGCCACTGGGGGGTGCGGGGGAAGGCCCCGTTCGTATGTTTGTCGACAAGGCGCCGCTTAAGCCTTGGAAGCGGCGACTCGCCAACCTGCCGGCAGGCGGGAGACAC
>JBBTTQ010000036.1:0-5281 GCA_038064175.1 Patescibacteria group bacterium | reverse complement strand
CTTGCGGCTAAGATTCAAGAATTTGCGGCGAAGCTCGGATGAGCATGAAAACAGTTGCGCAACTCCTTTCCCATGATTTTGAATTACTTCTGCACCAAGAAACTCCCCATTGCGAGCGCATCCAGTCCGGAACTGTAAAACGTCCTGAGCGCATCGCGCGGCGAACAGACGAGCGGCTCTTCAGCGATGTTGAAGGAAGTATTCAGGATCACGCCGCGGCCGGTGCGGCGCTTGAAGGCTTCGATAAGACGGTAGTACGGCGGATTCACCCGCTCGTGGACGCCCTGGATGCGGGCAGTATTGTCGATGTGGACCGCAGCCGGAAATTGGCTCACGCGATCTTTGCGCGCCTGGAATGCAAGGATCATGAACGGACTTTCGGCGGGACCTTCGACGTACTCGCCAATGTCTTCCGCTTTCATCGCGGGCGCGAACGGCCTCCATATTTCCCGGTGCTTCACCTCCGCATTCACTTTGTCTTTGATGCCGGGAATGGAAGGATCGGCAAGGATGCTCCGGCCGCCGAGCGCGCGCGGGCCGACTTCCATCCGCCCCTGAAACCACCCGATGATCTTCCCTGCCCCAAGAAGTTCCGCTGTTTTCTCCGCAATATCGGATACACGCTCATACGGCACCTTTGCCTCTTTCAAGAGCTGCTCGATCTCAGAGTCGCCATACGAAGGACCGTAGAACGCATGATCAAAGACGAAGTCCGGCCGCTTGCCGGTGAGTTGTACGTAGCGATACACCGCGGCGCCCAGAGCGACGCCTGCGTCGGATGAGGCAGGCTGGACGTAGATATTTTCGACAAGACCGGAGTGGAGAATTTTTCCGTTTGCGGAGCAATTGAGCGCGACTCCGCCCGCCATACAGAGGACGCGGCATCCTGATTTCTGAACAAGATACTCGGTCATCCTGAGGAGCGCTCGCTCGAGGAGATCCTGAATGGTCGCCGCAAGATCCTTATGCTCCTGTGCGATCGGCTCATTCGCTCCGCGCACTCCGAGCGAGCGAAGGAAGCGATTTCGTTTCGTATGATTGATAACGGGAATGTCCCCGCTCCAGTCGACGAAATCGATCAACTCCGGACGCGGCGTTCCAAAAGCGGCAAGACCCATGGTTTTCCCCTCGTGACTGTGGGGTTTGAAGCCGATGATCTTCGTGACGCGTTCGTAGAGTGCGCCCCAGCTGCCTGCGTTGGTGATCCGCTTATAGACCTGAAAACGCGCGCCCTCTCCGTAACCGATCATCCCGCTCTCTCCCCCGCCGGCGCCGTCAAGCGAAATGAAATTGGATTTCTCGAATCCGGAAACGTAGAAGGAACTCGCGACGTGGGCGAGGTGATGATTAACGAATGAAACTCTGGGATCGCGGACGGAAAACGGCATGAGTTCGTTGCCACGGTCGATCTCGCGCATCGTCCTCCGTATTTTTCCGTACGCGAACCGGAGCGGTTGCGGCGGCCAGAGATTCGGGAGGATCACCGACCACTTGCCGTCCATGCCGATCGCGATGTGATCAACCTGATCGAGGGTAATGCCGGCCTCTTTCAGACAGTAGGCCATGGCTTTGGTCGGGAATGTGCGCGGCGCGTGCTTCTGGCGGGTGAAACGTTCTTCCTCCGCAAATGCGATGAGTTTGCCGTCCTTCAGAAGGGCGGCGGCCGTGTTCCAGCTGTAGGGATGCGTGAGTCCAAGGATGACCATAAAAGCCGAAGTATCCTGTCAGAATTACTTGTCTTGGGCTAGAGGATGGATGGTTTGCTTGTTGGCTCGTTTGCTGGTTGTTCTTTCTTCGCTGGAAATAGGCCGTAACGAGCAAACAAGAAAACCAGCAAGCCGTGAAACATCGCTCTCTGCTACCATGCATTGGTGCATTTACGCCTTCGCTCCTGGCTACCCGAAGCCTTCCTGGCATTGATTGCTCTGTTTTTCTTTGTCCGGGAATTGGGGACGTTTCCCGCCGCCTGGGGGGATGACAGCCTCTTTATGATCGTTGCACGGGAATTTGCGGAAGGACGGGGATACATGTTGCCGCTCCTGCAGCAGGAATGGCATTATCCCTACATTCTGGGCGTCGGGCCGTCGCTGATCCTGCCCGTCGCCCTCACCATCAAACTTTTCGGATTCTCCGTCGCGGCCGCACGAATACCGATGGTGATCTACTTGATTGGCACATGCATTTGTTTCTATTTTTTTACGCGAAGGGTCGCCGGTAAGCCTGCAGCTTTTTGGGCCACGCTCCTCCTCGTCACACTCTCCGCGTTCGTGAATACCGGAAAACCGGTGCTCGGCGAAGTGCCGGGACTTTTCTTTCTTTTTCTCGGCCTCCTCTGTCTCCTCCGTTTGAAAGATGGTCTTCGCTGGACGCTGCTCGCGGGAATGCTCTTCGGTCTCGCCGTCCTCACGAAGATCACCTACGGACTTCTCTATCCCGCGCTCGGAATCGCCGGAATCACGGCGCTGCTTCGCCGTGACATGAAGTCATTCTGGAACCTCTTCCTTATCGGCAGCATCGCACTGATCCCTTTTGCCGCATGGAACTGGCTGGAAATGAGTCAGCGCAGCGGGGTCCTTCACGAGATTCTGTTCCTCTTTGGAGAGAATGAAGCTGAAGCCGCCGCCCCTTTCACGCATCTGCTCTCCGATCCGCGGATCCTGCTCAGGCTTCCATTCCTGACGTACGGAACATTCTTTGTCTTCGGCCTCTTCGGAGCGCTGAAACTCAGCAAGACCACCGACAAAAATGTCCTCGCAATCGTGCTTTCGCTCATCCTCCTCTTCACGCTCTACTTTGTAAGCAGCTTCGGTTGGTATAGGCACCTTCTGCCTGCTCACAGCCTGCTCCTTCCATTCGTTCCTGCGGGTGCCCGCTCTCTTTTAGGGAAAAAAATCGCAATACTCTTCCTGATTGCAGCGGCAGTCGCTCAAGGACTCTGGCAACTGGATCATCGAGGAGCGTCGCGGAGTAAGGCTCCTGAGCACGTCACAGAATTCGTCGAGCAGAATTTCGCCGGGAACCCGGTCATCGTGCAACAGGCAGAAATATTCGTACGAGTGCCACGGAGGCACAATGTGCTTTTCCTCACAAACCCTCTCATCACTGCGCGTCTGCCGGAAGATCTCTCAACACTGACACCGCTCCAGAAGTGCATGCCCGTCATACGCCGGCTGGGGCCCGATGAAGAGAAACAATTCTTCGGGAGGCTCCTCACCCTCTCCGGCTCCTATTTCCTGATCGACCCTCCTCCCGAATGCCGTCGATGACCCTCCTGATCCGGCAATTCATGCTCTACATCGCAAGCGGAGGAGCGGCCGTCGTGTTTGATTTCGGGAGTTATTTCCTGCTGCTCAGGCTGGGAACCTGGTACGTCGGCGCGAACATCATCAGTACTATCATTGGTTTCTTCGCGGCATTCCTTCTGCACAAATTCATCGTCTTCGGCAAACGCGATGCAATGGTGAATCATTTTGTCCGGTACTGCGTCCTGAATGTCCTGAACATCGCTGCGCAGACCCTTCTGCTCTATATTTTTGTCGAGTACCTGCGCATGGGAGAAGGAGACGGAAAATTCCTGAGCTGGGCGATCACGATCCTCTGGAATTTCTTTCTCTATAAGTACTTTGTGTATGTCTAAACTCCCTCTAAGCGTTCACATCCTGACCTTCAACTCGGCCGCAACGCTTCCGAAAGCGCTTGGGAGCGTGCATGAGGCCACGGAAATTCTCGTGATCGACGGGGGAAGCGCGGATAGAACCGTGTCGATCGCGGAAGCGGCAGGCGCTCGCGTTCTGCCTCAGCGTCAGCCGGAGGAGCAGGGAACGCCGCTCAAAGATTTCTCGTGCGCGCGGAACGAAGGCCTCAAGCACGCGACGCAGGAATGGGTTCTGGCGCTCGACATCGACGAATATGCATCGAGGGAGTTACTCGACGAGATCCGGCGCGTGATCGCCGCAGGAACGCCGTGTGCCTGCCTGGTCCCCCGTCGCTATGTCCTTTCCGACGGATCCCAAGTAACACACGCGACGACGTACCCGAACGAACGACTGTACTTTTTTCACCGCGACGTCGCAAAGCAATGGATCAAACCCGTCCACGAGCGGATAGAACTCCGACGCGGAACGCCGATACGCCGTTTTAAGGGAACAAGCCTGGCTCCGCTCGGATCCCTCGAAGACTATCGAACGAAAAACCTCCGGTACCTCGCCATCGAAGTGGAACGGTGGAAGACGAGGTCGCTTGGCCACTGGCTTCGACATTGCCTTCTTCGAACGCTGCGCTCGCGACTGATCGCACTCGCGCGACTCCTCTGGATCTGGCTGCTGCCGCACAAAGGAAAACGATTGCCGCTGCGCCACGAGCTGATCCGGTTCTGGTATGCAGGCAAGATGTTGGTTGCGACGTTTCCGAAGAAAAAAGCCGCATAGTTCCTCACCCCTTCTCCCGGCAGGCAAGTGGCGGGAAGGGAGAAGGGTAGGGATGAGGAAAGAAGAGATGCTATTATTCTTCCGCATGACACGCTTCCTCGACCGCCACTATAAATTCATCCGCCGCTTCCGGTTCCTCTATGGATGGGCGAAGGACCGCCGCACGCGGACTCAGTGCGGCAAACGCGCGGAAGAATGGAAGAAAAAAGGCTTCAGGGACGCGAAGCTGGATATCTGCGGAGGGCGTAACCCCCTGAAGCCAGGGGAGTTTTTGAACGTGGACATCGTTCCCCTCCCCCAGGTCGACCTTGTCTTCGATATTCGGAAACGCTTCCCCATCGATTCCGGCGTCATCCAAGAAATTTTCTCCGCCGCTACATTGGAGCATTTTCGGAAACCCGACAATCTGCATATCCTCCGGGAATTCCATCGAGTGCTGAAACCCGGAGGACATCTCCGCGTTTGCACGCCGGACATCGAAGCGATCGCCAGAGGACTCCTCGCCGGTGATAATCTGGACATCGTCAATCAGCACTTCTTCGGAAAATTCAAATCCGAACAGACCGAGGACTTTGACCTGCACCGCTGGATGTTTCCGGTGAGCGAGATGATCAAGACATTGCAGGAGATTGGATTTACGAACATCAGGAGAATCCCGATGGATATCGGACTGCATGATCCGAAGTACAATTATTTGATTGCGGCAGAAAAAGGACACGAATGACACAAAGTACAGAGAGGACAGAAAAGAAATCTGCTCCTTTTTGTCTTTCGTGTCCACACCACCGAGTGTTCTCTCATACCAGGTTTCATTTAAAACGTTATCAGTGGGTGCACCTTTTGCTTCCTCCTCT
>JBBTTQ010000035.1:0-11215 GCA_038064175.1 Patescibacteria group bacterium | reverse complement strand
AGCGCATGTCGGAGAGGAGAGTGAACCAGCGGACAATGGCGAGGTTCCCGGCCCTGAGCAGGGGGTACCTCTCGACGGAGAAGCAGGATTGCCGACGGAAGAAAGCGATGAGACAGGGGAAGATGCGGATGCCGATGAAGATTCTCAGGACGCTGCGGGGCCACCAACGGAAGAAACAGGGAATGACAGCGTGACAACGGATGAGAGCACTGCAACTCCGGAGAATCAGAGTGATGCAACCATCGACGATGGTGGCGGACAAAGCGATCCTGCTGCCGGCGCGCATGGCGGCTAGAAGGAAGTACGACGCAGTGCGCGATGAAGGCAGAACTCCGGTACATACGTTCTATTCGCAGCATGGGCTATTTTGGCCCGATTGCATTTCGAATATAGGCATTGAAGGCAGCGCTGCTTCCTCTTCTCCAAACTGCAGTTGGCGGCCTTACTGACAGAATCTGGCGCATCATTCTCCACGCCGTCGCATAGGTCACTTTCAGCTCTCTCTGAAGTTCTTTGCCTGTTACGCCTGCCTGTTTCTCGCTCATCAGAAACATGCCGTAGAACCACTTGGGGAGGGGCAATGCCGAATGCGCAAAGATGGTTCCTTTGAGTGGAAAGAAATGGTATCTGCCACAGTTACAGGTATAACAAAGCTTGGAAGGGTGCCGATGGAAGTAGTAACTGCCGGTTCTCCCGCACTTGGGGCAACGAATATTCTCGCACCGCATTTCGAAGAGGTACTGCAGGCATCCTTCAACCGTGCGGAACCGGCGTGGAAAACTGCCGTGGAAAATTGGATTATCTCGCATGCTTTAAGAGGTGTTTGGTGGCTTTAGTAATTTGCATAATCATTTGAGGAAAAAAAGGAGAGGATAGTAATACAAATCAGAATAAAAGCCATATTCAGAGCCTTTTTGAGATTGCACAAATAAAAGTAAACACGCTACTTGTAGCGTGTTCCATACAAATACCAACACGCAATATAAAGCGTGTGAAAACTGACATAAGACTCAAGTTCGGCAAGCAGCTACAGCGATTGCGTCGGGAACACGATTTTACGCAGGAAGAACTCGCACGCAAGGCGGGCATTCATCCTCGGTATCTCCAGAATCTTGAGGGATCACGGCCGAATGCGGTCACTATCGTCACCCAAGAAAAACTCGCTAGAGTGCTCGGCATTTCCCTCGGAGAGTTGATGAATTTATAGTCTGTGGGGCAATTTAGCCATGTTTGCCCTATTTTGGTAGAGTGTAAAAATTGTTGCAAAGTAATGCAAAGTATTGCAACTATGCTCGTAAACGAGGTACAGTGCGCTCAATGCCAGAAAGAGATGTCATCTACGCGCGCAAATCCTCCGACGAAGGGGACAGGCAAATTAAGTCCATTCCTGACCAATTGGAGCACTGCAGAGAACTCGCTCAAAGAAATGGCCTTATCATCGCTCCAGAAGACGTATTTCAGGAATCGAAGTCGGCAAAGACACCGGGGAACCGCCCTGTGTTTGATCACATAATCGATTTAGTCAAAAAGGGACAAGTGAGAAGAATCATTTGCTGGCATCCCGACCGCCTTGCAAGAAATGGACCCGAAGGAGGAATGATAACCGGCCTCCTCGATCTAGGTCTGTTGAAGGACCTGAAGTTTTGCACGTTTGGGTTTGAGAATAATACTGCTGGGAAAATGATGCTTGGGATCATGTTTGTGATGTCGAAGGAATATAGCGACCGACTATCTGACAACATAAAAAGAGGCGTTGCGAGTAACTTAAGGGATGGAAAATCCGTAGGGACGTACAAATGGGGTTACGAACGCAATGCGAATGGATTCTATGAGCCGCACCCCAAGCTGTACGGGTACGTTAAAAAAATATGGGAAATGCGTCTGAACGGAAAAACATTTGAAGAGATCCTGAAGTGGGTGAGGCTTGTTGGGTGTGTGAGAGTAACTAAGAAAGGAAATGTGTTTAAGATTACAAAAACGTCCCTCACGCGCATCTTCGAAGATCCAATCTACTATGGAATGCTTCGACAAAAGGGAGAGTTGATTAATCTTAAAGATGTCTATGCCGATTTTCGGCCGATGATCGAATATGAGGATTGGAAGAAAATACGCACTGTAGGACGATCATCAATCGTATTCACAAGGAGGATCCTGCCTTTGAGGGGCGGCATTGTTCGCTGCGCCTGCGGGAATCCGTGCGTCACGGACATAGGCAAAAACTACTTATATCTTGTATGCCAAGCCAGAAGTAAGTGCCCACTCGGAAAGCCTCGCATTCGTTGCAAAGAGATCATTGATGCCGTTTACGAGAGCCTGAAAACGAATTTCAATCCAACAGACGAACAGCGCAAAGAGCTTCGCAAAAATTATGCAAAGCATGTGAAGAAGCTCATTGCAAGAAGCTACGACGAGCTAAAGACAAAACGAAGGCAACTGGCAGATGCTAAGGGCAATGCAGAGGACAAGCTGCACACGCTGGAGCTGAAGGGACTTAAACCCTCGACCTCCGTCCCGCACCTTTCCACTACACAGAATAATGGTGGAGCACTCCAGTCTGACAGCGACCAGTGTAGCAATTTTTGAGGATTTTGGGGGTGCCTTTCATAAGGTGGCGCCGACCTCTCGGGTCTGGGTCATTTGAGACATTTAAGACACCCGAACAGGGGGTGTCTCACCACTCGGATCGGAAGAACTTCTCGCCTCTTGGATGGGGTTTTCGGGGGGCTGAATGTGACAGATGTTACAGTGGAAGGGTCCGTATTGAAGCCAAAATAGACATTTTGTATTATAAATGTTATAATAATAACAATGAGAAACACACGGTCTCCGATCAGCCAGCTGCCGCTTCGCAATCCCGGAGAGTCTCTTTTCTGGAAGATAATGCAAATCTTCGATGGCATCGAGATGCTCGTGATACTGGTCGCGATCATGGGCATTTTCACCGCGTGGGAGTGGGTACGGTGGTTCAGAGAAGTTCCGCCGAATCCCATTGGCTCCAGCATCCTGTTCGGCATCCTTTGCGTTCTTGTCGTAATACGGATCATCCGCAATATCCATTCACTCCGAAACTACAGTCTCGGACTCATGGGAGAACGCCATGTTGCAGAAATGTTGGAAGAGCTCAAAGTGTATGGCTATTACTTCATCCATGACATCCCTTGCGGCAGGATGAACATTGACCATGTGCTCGTCGGGCCCGGGGGCATCTTCACGATCGAAACAAAGATGGCAAGAAAGAAATCGGGCGAGTCCGGAGAGATCATGCATACCAACAAAGGAGTATTCATGAACGGCAAGCGCGGTTGGTGTGGGAAAGCTCTTTGGGAGGCGGAAAAGGAAGCGGAATATTTACAGGGCATTCTCGACAGTGGGCGTCATCCCCGACGCCGTGAACGGACAACCGCGCGCGACTGCTCCTCTTGAGTACTTGCTGAACGAAGGTGAGCCGCTCATGGACAGGACGTGGAAGGAAAATCCGCGGCGCGGCGCCCCAGCGAAAACCAACGCAGAGGAATGTGCGACGCTCCAGCGCAATGCGATCCTCCTCCACAAACTGATCGGGGCACAAGGCATCACGAGATCTGACTTTATCCTTGGACAAGATGGGGAAATCTACGCCCTGGAGATTAATTCCAACGTCGGACTCTCGAGAGAGAACGACGTGCCGATGGCCGCGGCTGCCTCTGGCCTTCCTTACCAGGATCTCATCCTGGCGCATCTGGCAACCGCGCTTCGCAAGAAAGATTCCTCTGCCTCATGAATATCCATTCATGGCCCATAGGCTCCGCCGAACGAATCCTCGAAGCTCTCAACGAGGAGGGAATACGGTACGACCAGCCCATGTATTCGGCTCTCATCTCACCAAGTTCGGCGATCATTTCGAAACAATGCGCCGCCAAAATCGAACATGACATTCGGACGATATGGGAATGGTCGCGGCAGAGTGCTGCGCTCTATGCCGAATTGATCGAACGGCGTGATGAACATAGTGAACTCGTACAAGCTTGCGAGTGGGGACTAACTCCTGACGCAGTTGCTCTGCAGAGGGAATCGTCCCGCCTTGGTGAAGAACCGGGGATCGGCCGCATTGATGCTGTGAAGGTCGAGGGGGACCAACAAATCGCTGAGATCCAGTGGAAGGGAGGCGGCGAAGGTTTCATAGCAGCAATAGACGAACAGTACCGACATCTATTCCCCCAACGTGAAGACCAGAGCCATTTTGGGCATCTTGCGGAACGATGGGCAGATGCCTTCCGGTCGACTGAGTCCGAAGACGAAGTATGTGTTCTGAATACAGGCCGATCCGTGTGGATGGACTCGGAGCAATGGCTTGCAAAAAAGTTGGCACCGCGCGGGATCACGATGGTATCTCTCCCTCCATCGCGGGTCGCCGAGAGCCTGATAGTCGATAATGATCGTGTGTTGGTCAATACAGGCAAAGGGTTCAGGAAGCTCGACTATCTGTATCTCGACCGTCTTACCGAAGTCATTCCTCCGGAATTGCTTCAGAAGATAATCGGAGTGTCACGGGACGGACGTCTCCGCATCGATCCTCCGCCAAGCTATCTCTTCAACGAGAAAGTGCCACTGGCACTTCCGTTCACAGATGAGTACAGGCGGGGATTTTCTGGTCGGATACGGGAAATCCTGATTCCCTCAGCACTCATGCACGATGGCAAACCGGATCTCTCGGCGGTGGCATCATCTCTCGATCATCCTGGCAGCAGTGTTCTCTCTGAGATGAATCAATGGGAAGATTTGCTGAAGGTGCCGCGTTCCCTGCGGGAGCAGCTCGTATTCAAGTGCGCCTCGGCGCATAAAACAGACAACCACGGAGGTCACGGCGTCTGGCGGTTGTGGGGGTCGACATCCGTCGCGGGAAAGGTCCTCAATGAGGTTTTGTCCCGCGTGAGAGGCAAGCATGAGCCATGGATTGTTCAGAAATATGTCCAAGAGACGTTCACTGTGCCCTTTGCCCATCCCGAATACACTGAAGAAATTCAGACAAGAACTGCACACGCAAGGTTCGGCATCTACTGTTCCATGCAGCGAAATCGTCCGCTACTCCTTGGTGGAATTGCGACGTTCAGTCCATTCTGGAAGGTCGCCGGGAAAGCGGCATCCCGCGATAAAGATGGAAGGTTAAATGGCTCGGCCTTCACGGATATCCGTGTACAATGATGAACCTGTCCGGTCTATCCACTCTCAACATTTTTTCCCAATCTATTCCCCCAACAACCATGGAAAAAGTCCTTCTCGTCGGCAGCGGTGCAAGAGAACATGCAATGGCCGACGCATTGGTTCGTGACGGCCAGGCGGCGTTGCATGCGGCTGTTGCGGTCGATAACCCCGGCATCACGCGGCTTGCAAAATCTGTTGTGCATACCGAATCTGATATTCAAGCGATCGTTGAACATTGCCGAGAACACGAAATCCAATTCTGTCTTGTGGGACCGGAAAAACCTCTCGAGGAAGGTGTGACCGATGCCCTCTTAAAAGCCGGTTTTCCTTGCGCAGCCCCATCGCAGGCGGCAGCGCGCATCGAAACCAACAAGGCATTCATGCGATCGCTATTGGAGAAATATGACGTACCCGGCCGCATAGCGTACTCGGAGACCGACTCACTCTCGAACGCCGTCGGGTTCAGCAAGAACCTCGACTGGAGAGTCGCTGTGAAGCCTCTGGGTCTTACTTCCGGGAAAGGCGTGAAGGTATGGGGAGACAATTTCCAGACACCCGGAGAGGTTGAACAATATATTCGGGAAATTCTCTCGACTGGTATGAGTGGGCACAATCGAGTCCTTATTGAAGAATTGCTTCGTGGACAGGAGTTTACCGTACACTTCTTTTGCGACGGCAACAGTGCAATTCCCACTCCTGCAATCCAGGACCATAAGCGCGCATACGACGAGGACAAGGGGCCTAATACAGGTGGCATGGGGTCATATTCTTCCTCCGACGGCCTTTTGCCATTCCTTGATAGGCAAGCATACAACGAAGCGGCGGTAATCGGACAAAAGATAGTCGATGCGCTGAGAGTGGAGGGATGTCCCTTCAAGGGAATCCTCTATGGACAATTCATGCTCACAAAAAGCGGCCCCAAGATCATAGAGTTCAATGCGCGCTTCGGTGATCCCGAGGCCATGAATACTCTCCTGTTGCTTCGCTCAAGCTACGTTGATATCTGCAGAGCTATTATCCAGGGATCCCTCACAAAGGAGATGCTCCAGTTCCAGCCGGAAGCAAGTGTCGTTCGCTATGTCGTCCCTCGGGGATACGGCTCGCAGCCCGAAGCAGGGAAGGAGGTGATCATCAATGAGAGCGGAATTCGTGGAACCGGGTCTTCCCTTTACTACGCTTCATGTAATTTGGTTGGAGAAAAGGGCAGTACAACGAAGGTGCGCACAACTAGGTCGCGGACGCTGGCTGTGGCTGGCGCAGGATCAGACATCGCCTCCGCCCAACGAAAGACCCAAGATGCCCTGCAGTTCATCAAAGGCGATGTTTATTACAGGAACGACATCGGTACTGCAGACGCACTAGCGAGAAAAGTGAATGTAATGCGTGAGTTGCAGGCCGAATGATCTATGCCACTACTACAGCGCCCCGACGCGGCCATCCACTATGAGGAATATGGCTCGGGAGCGCCTGTCGTTCTCACCTACGGCCTCGCTGGTAATACGCGTTTGTGGGAGCCGCAAATAGAAGCATTCAGCAAGCTATATCGTCTCATTCTTTGGGATCAGAGAGGCCACGGAAAGTCGACCAGCCCGTTGAATCCCGATGCTTATGGCGTTTGGCAGTCCGTGGAGGACGCCGCAGCCCTTCTCGACGCATTGAGCATTGCACGCGCACACATGGGAGGTGGAACTGCTTGTCGACCCGCTCAAGAAGATCGCCCAGGAGCAAATAGAGGTTATGCAAATCGAATCCGGCGAAAAAACAGATCCGGCTGTCGAGCGCAGTAACCTGGAAAAATTGCTAGCACTGCAACGGGCGGGCGGGTCCATCCCAACAAATACCCTTCGTGCAAAGCTTCACACGAACGCCCGTTTACTCGTGGATGTGATCGACTTTTGCAGGCGCCACCCGGGCGACTGCAAGGAGGCGCTTCTCAGTCTTGTCGGCAGCTTCCGCACAGAGTTTCACCTGTTCCAAGAATTGGAAAAGCTGGTTCCATCTCACATCACATGGAGCGAGGCTCTGGATATTGCAGAAGCCGCTATGCGCAGCAATTGCCAATTTGGACAGCAAGCAGCCTTGGAACTACTGCAAAAAGCCGACACTACGGATCCAGCCGTCTTAGACCGTATCCTTCAGATTGCAGCCGATGCTTTTGCGGAACATGCAGGAACGGATGAAAGCAATGAACATGTTCTAGAAGAAGTGGGCAAGCTGACACTCAAGCTGCTGCCATCCCTGACTCCCGAACGTAAGCGCGAGACCGTTGAGGATATTTTCATCACCTGTTCGCAACTCCTCACGGATCACAGCTGGTATCACTTCGGCACCGCGCCTGTGTTGTACGATGTCGCAAAAGCGCTTACTCTCGAATCCTTTGAAAACTTCCTCTGGTTCATTGGTCTATTAACGGAGGCACATAAAGAAAAAGGGATCTACGCAGTCCTGCCATATCGTGGTTACGAAGATATGGGACACGGAACATCGCAGGTCGGATCGGGCTTCTCCACGGGCGACTACAACTACGCTTCGAATATCCTTTCCCCAGCCCTGAAAAAATTTGAAGCAGAACGTCCGAAAGGATGGGGCGCCTTCTGGCAGGGCGTCTGCGGAAAAACGGTAGATGCTGAGCATCCAGTGTGGCTCAAGAGAGCCGCAATTCCGGTGCTCATTTCGCAGGCTCAGAAAGGGGGCAAAGAGGGAGAGTTGGCGCTCAACACCCTCGAGGGATATGTGTCGCTTCTGCGTGGCATTCCCTCCCCGTCAGAAATTCTGTTCGAGAAACTGACGCACCAGAAAGACATGCTCAGCGACGAGCAACGTCTTTCCCTTATCGATGCGGATATGCATACGCATTCTGTGACTGGCATCGTATACCCCTACCCAAGCAGCATTTTTGCTTTCGAGGTGCTTTTTAACCTCTGCATCAGCAAAGACACTGCTATTCGAGAAAAGGCGCATGCATTCGTCAGAGAATTTATTTCCTTCGACAAACTGGATATTTTGCAGATCGAACGTGCGGAATCGTTCAGCGAAAGGTTGCATCTGCTTCTCGCCCTGCCAGAATCGAAAACGCTACTCCGTGAAGTCATTGCCGCCTTCCTCACCCGCATCGAGGGGCTGTTAAAAATCGAGAACTACGATGAGCCTACGACCTGCTTTGTCACCATCTTGGAGAAGCTGTTCCTAGAAAATAAAGACGAGGGGCACGCCTGGGCAACCGATTTGTTTCTTGAGGAAAAGGCGCGTCCGTATGGGCAGAGGGTCATTGCTAGTGTGATGCTTCACTTGGTGGAGAAGCCAGAGACACTTTCGCTCTATGAGGAGCTGCACCAGAAATACAGCGCGTTCATCGAGCCCAGCCGTCTCTCTTACTGTGAAGCGCAGCATGCTGAGGCGTTGCAGCGCCAGTCTCCGCAGAGATCCCTAGACACCTGCATAGGCATCTTGGAGACTTCTCTGGAGCATCCCGAACGACAGGCGGAAGAATATAAGGAAAGTGACAAAAGTATGGCACAGAAGGACAGCATCCACTTCATCAGCGGGACAGAGGGGCATGCCCTCTTTACGCTCCATCAAGTGGCGCATGTCGATCCTCGGCGTGCCTATGAGATAGCGCTTCGGTATTGGCTGGAATCACCAAGCCCGTACCTGCGTCATATGGCATGCCATGCATTGCGAATCGCCATTTCCAATCTCATTACAGGCCCTCAAAAGAACTATTTGTATGAGAAGGCTCCCCATTACCTTGGAGAATTCGCAGGCAAAGGCCTCACGCGCCTTCAGGAATACATGAATCAGTGGCCGGCCATGTGGGGTGGTGTCAGTGGAGTGATGAACGTACTCAAGCATGTGCTGACGTATGAAGAAGCACAGAAGCTTGTCGAGCTTGGCAAAGGTCGAGAGGGTACGGAGTGGGCATTCTTCTATTTCGCAAACTATCATGGATCACAGAAAACCTTCGCCGGACCCGTATGGACAAAGGAGCAGAAGGCAAAAATGCTCGAGGACTTTCAAAAGTATCTTGCCGAAGGAGATGAGCGCGGTATCGCTTATCTTCTCACGGGCATTCGTGACATCGTGCGCAAAGGCAAATGTGACGCGGCTCACATCTCGTTGATGGACCATGTGCTGCGTAAGCGACCAAAGAATGATGTGCATGAAATGAACACATTTGGCCTCGCTTTGAGCGACGCAAAAGAACATGGAGATGAGCAGCTATTCCAGTTTGTGGAACCGTTCTTCGACGATTGGGTTATACCGCTGCTCAAGCAGATACCCGATGGCGACGGGTTCTTCTATGTCCATGGTTGCGATGGCCTAGTGGAGTGGGTTCAGGAAAAGAGCCCCGAAAGAGCCATGGCGCTTGCTCAGAGAATTGTGACACTGTCCGATGAATGCCTACACAGGATGTTCCGGCATCTCGACATTAAAGCGGTTGCTGCAAGTTAGCCATCCAAGTGAAGGGCATGAAGGATGGAATAACGTGCAGGGATTGGAACCTTCCGGATCGCAGAAACTTTGTGCCTATTGGTCGACTTGGCGGGTCGCTTTGGACGCGCACGTAGTGGTGGAGCATACCGGATTCGAACCGGTGATCTCCGCAATGCGAATGCGGCGCTCTACCAGCTGAGCTAATGCCCCATGCTGTGAAGGAAAGGTGCGGGACGAATGCGGCGCTCTATCAGCTGAGCTACAGCCCCATTTCCATAAACAAAAGAACAGCCGCGTTATTTTACGAGAATATACCCATGGAGCAAAGGCGCTTTCTCTTACGAAAGAAATCCATGCCAACATGGGTACTTTCAGTAGTGGTCTTCATCGGATATGCCGGCATTACAAATACCCATCCACCTGGGTGCCCCCGATAAAGACAGCCGTGTTTTCTTTACTCACGCGCTTGATGGCTTTCGTGAGGCCGATCCGTTCGAGGACATCGCGGAACCGCTGCGTGCCGCCATCGCTTCCGAAATCCGTCATCTTCGTAAACTGCTCCAGCCGCTTGCCACGGACGATGATTCTGTCTCCGTTCTGTTCGATCCGGAAGGCGCCCATCTTGTTCGACTGTTCGTGCGGACGCAGGATGGGAAGAATGTCTTTTTCGCTTTGCTCTTGATCGAATGCCTGACGATTCTTTCGCTCCTCGAGCGCTACTGGCAGGAGTTTTTTCATGAGGTCGTCGGTTCCGAATTTCGTTGCTGCGGAAATGGACGCAAAGACCTTGATGCACTTTTTCTGCAATGCGCTTTCATACTCCGCTGCGTCATTTGCGAGCAGGTCTATTTTATTGAGAATGACAAATTCTTTTTTCCGCGTCAGAGCAGGGGAGAAGGCCCTTAATTCCCTTCGGATCGTTTCGTACTCCTCCGCGAGTTTCGCGGGATCGCCGCGGGAAATATCGAGCATGTGCAGCAGCACGCCGCAGCGTTCGATGTGTTTCAGGAATTGATCGCCGAGGCCTTTGCCTTCGCTCGCGCCTTCGATGAGTCCCGGCACGTCGCAGATCACAAAGGATCTGTTCGCGACGTTCACGACCCCTAAGTTCGGAACGAGCGTCGTGAAGGGGTAGTCCGCGATTTTGGGCCTGGCGGAACTCACGACCGCGATCAGGGACGACTTGCCGACGCTCGGAAAGCCGATGATGCCGATGTCCGCGACGAGCTTGAGCTCCAGTTTGACTGCCTTCTCCTCACCGGGTTCCCCGAGCTCCGCGAAGTCGGGGCTCTGACGCACCGAGGATGTGAAGTGCGCATTCCCGAATCCTCCGCGTCCGCCCCGTGCGATCACGATCTGATCGCCGTGCTCCGATAAATCCGCAACGATCTCCGGAGTCTTTCCTCCTGTGATTTCGAAGACCAGCGTTCCCGGAGGAACGAGGAGGAGGAGATCGTCTCCGGCTTTCCCGTTCCTGTTGCTGCCGCTGCCGAACCTGCCTTTCGGCGCCTCGAAACGCTTGCGACTCACGTAGTCGCTCAAGGTATCCGCGTTCTCATCGGCCTGAAGGATCACGTCGCCGCCTTTGCCGCCGTTCCCG
>JBBTTQ010000034.1:0-26118 GCA_038064175.1 Patescibacteria group bacterium | reverse complement strand
CCGCAACTATGTCCGAATCCATTCACCATTCCCGACATTCTTCACCGCGCCCGCGAGTTCCAGCATTGTGAGTGTCGAACGCACGGTAGACGCGTCCAGGAGCGAACGCTCCAACAGATCATCGACCTTCTGCGGCATGCTCGTGAGGGCCGCGAGGATTTTTTCCTCGACAGGAGACTCCGGTGAGTACGTCGATTTTTGGGCTTCTGGAGCGATGACACCGATCTCCGTGAAAACATCCTCCGGTGTCGAGACTAATTTTGCATGCCCCTTGGCAATGAGTTCGTTGCAGCCTCTGTAGCCTTCGTCGAAAATCGGCCCCGGCACGGCAAACACGTCCCTGTTGTACTCGAGCGCGAGCTCCGCCGTGATGATGGACCCGCTCCCCTTCGGGGCTTCCAGGACGATCGTCCCGAGCGTCAGTCCGGCGATGATTCTGTTCCGCGCCGGAAAGGTGTACTTGTCGGGGGAAATATCCAGCGGGAACTCGGTGAGAAGCAGACCGCCCGTCTTTAAGATCTCCGCGGCAAGTTTTGCGTTGCTCTGCGGATACATCATCCCGAGTCCGTGACCCAGGGCCGCCACCGTTTTGCCGCCGGCTAGGAGCGTCTCCTTCGCGACGACGGAATCAATACCGAGGGCGAGCCCGCTCACGGTGACAAGCCCTGCACGGACTGCCGCGGACGTGAAGAGCTCCGCCGCGCGTTTCCCGAGCGCGCTCATATCCCGTGTCCCCACAAGCGCTATACATGGCTGATCCAGAATGGAGAGATCACCCTTGTAATACAGGAAAGGCGGCGGGTCGCCGATTTCTTTGAGCTTCTTCGGATACGCATCGTCACCGATCGTCAGAAAAGAAATCCCTCGTGAAGTGAGATCCACCGCATATTTCTCAGCATCGAATTCTTCCAGACGGATGAGTGCCCGACGAATCGTTTCCTCGCGACATCTGAGTCCCCGGAGCATTTCTTCATTGATAATTTTGAGCGGTTCCTCCAGATTCCCGAAGACTTGGAGCAGCGCGTCATAGCGTTCCCTCGTCAGGATATTCAGGTACGACCAGGTGAGGGCGAACGGGGAAGTCATGGAGAAGCCATTGTAACAGCGCCAAACACGCTTGTCCTGCCCCATTTCAAACCTTAAACTGGCAGTCTAAGCCGCTGTAGCTCAGTGGTAGAGCAACGGTATCGTAAACCGTGGGTCACCGGTTCAAGTCCGGTCAGCGGCTCCACCCTTCAGAAACATTCGCGATATCCATACGCAGATTTCGGTATCCCCTTGGCACAGGAGACACAGTTGGGCAATAGTCTCCACGCTTCTCTCTCCACCCTCTCTGCATGACACTATGTGGTGGCGCTATACACTTCTCTCCACATTTTGGCAGATCCATATAACAGCCGCTCAATTCTTTTTTAGTTGTGTCATGTAGGGCTGATCAAAAAATACAAACCGACAGCGGGACATTGTCCCAGATCAGTCCGAGTCCCGGTGTGGTCCATCCTTCGCCGCAGAGCGGTCCTGGTTTCGAGAACCAGAAATGGGGCATGATCCAAGGTGATTGAGCGAATGCTGTTTCAGCTGAAAGAAGGAGTGAAAGGAAAAAAAGATGCATGCAATGATGAAACGTCTCCCGCTGAAATTTGTTACAAAGATTGCAGGATCACTTTTCAAATATCCTTGCACCTATCTTCTTTTTTTCCCTTGTATCAGGGCTCTTCCGAAAATTTACGTAATAACAAAAATATGATATAATGATTTGATGTACAAAGAAAAATACAAACACATTCTTGCATTTTTGAAAACACAGACAAGACCTCTTGCCGCCGCTTTCCTCGGCACGATAGCGGGGGCTTCGCTCGGTCTCTCGCTCCAGCCCCGATTCGAATCTCAAACGGAAGCTATGATCCTCCGCCCGCGGCAATTTTATCGCGTAAGCCAACCGTCACGTCGAAGAACAGCTCCGAGGAAACCGATGACCGTACAAAGTGTTTCCTCTTCTTCTCTTTCTTCGGAAACATCGCCCCAACCATACCTTCAACCAATTTCTTCTGAACAATCGTCTGCGGACGCCGAGGAGGCGACCTCATCCGCCGTATCTCATGCCGCAGTAATTCCCGTACCGGAAGTATCTGACTATTTTCCGCCCTTTGAGCGCGCGGTCTTCCCCGTCAGCCGTGTTCCAAACTGGGGCATCATGGATACAGAAGAGGAATGGAGACGTACGTTTTCCGAAATGACAAATGAGGATTTCGTGCCCGTTCCGCGGTACGACATGGACACGTTGATGACGCCGATGGAATCTCTCCTAGTGCGCCGCGCGGAGAGCGTGCCTGCGATCACCACCAAGCTCTTCTACTCCACACGTCATTTTGCCGCCTACGATCTGGATGCAGGAGAATTCAGCGCCGTGCACCCCGGTGTGGATCTGAAATTAGCTCTCGGAACGCCCATTGGGGCTATCGGCGGCGGCCGCGTGCACGCCGTGCGCAGTGACGCGCGGGGCCTCGGGCTCCATATCATCATCGAACATCGGATCCGTGGTGATACTTACTTCTCCATCTACGGACATTTCGGATCGGTGCATGTGCAGGAAGGCGACACCGTGCGTCCCGGTACGATTGTCGGTCGGGTCGGCATAACGGGGAACACGACCGCTCCGCACCTGCATCTCCAGGTCGACCGGGGAGAACCGGACGAACTTGCCCATCAACCCTATTGGCCGTCTTCCCTTCCGGGAAGGACGGAGGCCTCACACTTCACGGTCCATCCGCTCCAATTCATTGCAGGTGCATGGGCGGAACCGATGACCGCGGGACGCGACGAACCCAGAGACACCCCGTGATCTACCTGGAGACGACGTACGTGTCACGCACGGCGTACACGTTGTCCGGCAGGAAGAGCATGGGACGCACACGGTTATGCCACACGAACGTCGCTCCCGTATCCGGGTGGATCCAGGTGTTCGCTTCGTAGTAGCGACGGCAGTTATAAGGCTTTCCGTCACGATCAAGAAGAACTTGTCTCCGGATACAGGCGTTGAATGCCATATTCGTCGATGTCGGCGTGCCGTCGTCGGCAACGGGCAAAGGGATGCGTTCCGCCTGGGTAACCAAAAGTTCCGGAGCCGCGCTCGCCGAGAAGGAGGGTTTTTCACAGAGATCGGGATCGATGAGCACTTCCCGGATAACCTCAGGATTGCCGTTCACGAGGTTGGCGATGTATTCAATCGTCCACTGAAGAACTCCTGCTGTCATGATGCGCGGAAGCGCCTCCCGGAGAGCGCAAGCGAGATTCAGTTCCTCCTCCGAATAGCTTCCTCCCGGGTTCCCGCCGAACGCCCCGGGGGCGATGCCACCGAATCCGCCCGAAGCGATGCCGGTAAAGCCCCGCGCACCGGGTTCCAGGTGCCAGAAGACCAGCATGCGCGCGACGCCTGCGATCAAGTTCGTCCGGTGACCGCGATGACCGCCCTGGCCGTTCGTGCCGTCGAGACTGAGCGTTCCGCCCCCCCCACCACCCTCGTCTTCTCCCCCTCCCCCTCCCCCACCGCTGCTGCTTACGCTGCTCCCGGCGCTGGAGGAAATACTGGAGCCGCCGCCATCCGAACTCGATGATCCCTCGGACCCGCCAGACCCGCCTGAACTTGAAGAGCTGCCGTCACTGGACGAAGAGCCGCCGGAGGGATCGCACTCCGGGAACGGCGTTGCCGTGTCCTCGCAGCTGGAGAGTGATTCTCCGTTCAGGCAGATATCGCTGTCAATGCCTCCATCGAGGGAGTCGGTGTCGGGACCGCCCTGCAATTTATCACTGCCGATATCGCCTTCCAGCGTATCATTGCCATTGTCGCCGCAGAGAATATCGTCACCGATACTCCCTCTGAGCACGTCGTCCACCTCCCCGCCGCAGAGCGTGTCGTCGCCGATCTCTCCTGTGACGGTGTCATTGCCGTCTCCTGCATCCACCTCGTCATCGCCGAATCCCCCCTCGATGTCATCGTTGCTCGAAAGACCGCAGATGACGTCATTGCCCATGTCGCCGTCGATCGTATCGGAACCGGCAGTGCCGACCATCACATCGTCTCCCGCCGTTCCATTCAATGTTCCGCCATAGAGACTGCCGTGGTCGTCGCCTCCGATGATGACTCCGAGATACACGTAGATAGTCGCGGTTCTCCCCCGGCATGTCGGAACAATTCCGGGGTCAACGGAGGAAGAGGAGGATACGACGGAAGATGAGCTTGAAGAAACCGATGAACTGACACTGCTTGCCCCTGAACTGTCGCTGGAACTTGCGCTGCTGACGCTGCTGGAACTGCCGCCACCGCTTGCGGGGCAGAGCGAAGAGGCCGAGCCGCTCGTCGATTCGCAGCCGGAGTTCGATTCACCCTGGTGGCAGGCATCGATTCCAAGATCACCCTGGAGCGTATCGGTACCCGCGCCACCGTCCAAAACGTCGTCACCGATACCGCCTTTCAATTCGTCCTCGCCATCGCCGCCGCAGAGCGTGTCATTATGATTCTTGCCTTCGAGAATGTCGTTGCCGGCATCGCCGCACAGCGAGTCCTCGTCGTTGCCGCCGTCGATCTCGTCATTGCCCTCTCCTCCGAATATCGTGTCATCGCCGTTGTCGCCCTTGATTTCATCCGCACCGTCTCCGCCTTCGATGTAATCATGCCCATTGTCCCCATTGATCTCGTCATCACCCGCATTCCCGCAAATGGTATCGTTGCCGCCATTTCCATTGATGCTGTCATGGCCGCCGAGACCGACGATCACGTCATCGCCGGACGTTCCATTGATCGAATCATTGCCCGCGGTGCCAACGATCGTCGCTGCAAGGCCGTTACATGTTTCGCCCGCCGCCAACGCAGAAAATGAAAGGGTTCCAACGACCCATGCAATGACGAGAACCGGAACGGTGAAGAGTGACTGAATCGAGAGAGAGCGTGCGGACATGGCAGAAGAGGAGAAGGGGGCAAAATAAAGGAAGGTAGAATCTCGTTTTTTCCACGAAGTGTCAATTGCCGCTTCGGTCGAAATATGGTTGGAAGTTATAATTTATTGGCTTATGGTAGCCAAAATAATTGACTCACCACGGGCGTATCCGAGGTGTGTTGACAAATATATAAATTATTATGGAGAAGTTTTTGTACTGGATGAGGATGTTCCTGCCCCTTGCATCGCCTGAAGGCCTCTGTACATCCAGACTGCCGCATCGGCGCGCGTTGCGATCAGCATGGGACGAAAGGTCGGCTCCAGGATGAGTCTGAGTTCCATGGCTTTGCGGGCGTAGGGCGTGAACCAGGTGCTGCTTGCAACGTCCGGCGGCGCGGGGGCTGTCGTTTCGAGGGGCAGCCCCAGGGAGGCAACGACAATCTTGAGTCCTTCGTCGCGACGGATGACCTGGTCCGGCCGGTATCTGCCGTCGCTGTAACCGGAAACCCAACCGAGTCTCTTCGCCGCGCAGACGGAGGACGCGAACCACTCGTCCGTGACATCCGGAAAACAGTTCGTTTCGCCCTGTGCCTCTGAAGGGTGCAGTCCGCCGATGAGCATTTTCACAAATTCGGCCCGATTCACCATCGCTTTCGGCCGAAAGAGTCCGTCATCGTAACCGCGAATGATCCCGCGACGGAGGAGATCCATGATGGCCGTATAGCCATACTGACCGGCGATGACGTCGACAAACGACGTGGGGGGAATGCCTGTCATAACGGAAAAGTCTGAAGAAGAAGCGGACGAAGCGGCGCTGCTCACGCTCCTGTCCTCGCGAAGAGAAATGGCGGTTTTGCGGATCTCCACTTCATCGCGGCGCTCCGGGAGCGTGCAGGAAAAAACTTTCTTCTGATCACGCCAATCGTCTTTGCAAAGGTTCGCCGGGGAGAAGTACGGGAACTGTCCCACCTCGTCACATGTGTAGCCTTCGCCGATGAGGATATCGAACATGCGGATATAAAACGGCCTGCAGCGGACTTCAGACATATCAGCCATCCTTGTGCGCATGCTCTCCGTTACCTCCGCCGAAGGCATCATGTCGAAGTAGGTCGTCTCTTCGGGAATCACGACGAGACCGAGGCGCCGGCTGATCTCAACGACGCCGCCCGTGGGTTCGCCTTTATTCGTCATGCACTGCTTCGGTCCTTTGATGTAGCCGGCACAGAAGAACGACCGGCAGTTATATCCTTTTTCCAGCACCTGTCCTTCTTTCATGATGAGGAACGGATTGCATCCGATCCGTTCCAGTTGCCTCCGCTCCGTCACCTGTTCGGATGTGATGGAGGCCATTTCACTGTAATACACGACGACCCCGACGCTGAACCCGAGTTGCTTTAAGATTGCATCGTCAAAATCATGGAGCTTGAAATCCTTAAGCGAGACGTACGCAGCCTCCGCGGGAAGAACCATCCCAAGCGAGAGACAGGCCGAGAGAAGCACGGTGGCAATCCAGCGCAGCATGGAAAGGAATTGTAGAAACGATTATCAAACTTTGTCAAAAAGAAGTAGAATGGCTTAAATAAGGGAAAAAGGAGTTTTAATAGCGTTTTTTCGTACGTTCGAAGTGGACAAAAGGCAATGGATGTTGACAAATGAATGTTCGCTCACGTACCGTCTGCCACTCGCCCGGTTCGCCGCGCGTTCTTCTTCTTCTTCCCCTTCCTTCCCATGCTGCTTCGAAGCAATCCATTCCGCGGGCGACTCTGGCTCCTCGTCGCGCTCGTTCTCACCGGTTTCTTTTTCTACTGGTTCCAGATCAGACCGATCCTTTCCTACCGGCAATGTGCGCGGGAAGCGTCGGCGGATGCCCGCACGCTTCTCAAATCCAAGGCAGAGTTGGCGAAGGGAACGAAAGATGCAAAGACCTACACCAACATGGCGGAGAAGAATATGTACCTCAGGAGCGACTATGAGTCTTTCCTGAAGAAATGTCTCCTGCACTACGGACTCCCGGAGGACGCACTGGATGTCGGGGAAAAACCGGTGGAGGAAACAAGGGAGACGAAGTAATGGATGCACAAAGAATCTGGGCCGCCCCGCGCGCGCGGGGCGGCTTTTTTTTGCATGAGCGGAGACCGGACTGTCAATATGATATTATATTGACAGTGACGGGTTAGCCATCTCTCTCTACCGCAAAGCGATTCTCGTATCGCGTACAAAAAAGGGGAGCCCTGTGCGGCTCCCCTTTTCCCAGGCTTTCGCCCGTTGCCTACTGATTCTGGTTGATCGTGGTCGTGTTCGACGAACCTGCGGTCAAGCTCATGGTCGAGGTCGTGGTCGAAGAACCGTTCACCGTGGCCGATTGATTGCCGCCGGCACCCGATGTCTGCGTCACGTCCGTCGTCGTGTTCGAGAGAGCATTCTGAACAGCGGAGACATATGTGAGAGCGCTTGTGTCGGAATCAGCATCCTGGTTGCCGGAAGCGTCGGCGTCCAGGTCCTGGTTGATTTCGGAATCATTGTCCGACGTTGCCGTGATGGACTGATCGGCTGTCGTCGTCGAAGTCGGCGTGCCGCCCGTGTACTGGGCGCAGGCGCCGCCCGTCAGCGTGCAGGTCTGGACAACTGTCGTGTCGACGGAGGACGAAGCATCCTGATCGGCATCCGCAATCGTTTCCGCTTCGCCGGAGTTCGCGGCGTTCTGGTTACCGGAGCCGTCCTCCACCGCCTGATTCACCGTCTGATCGTTGCCGGAGCCGGCCGAGAGTTCCTGGTTGGCCGTCGTGCTGGCGCCCGGAGCGAGATCGACGTACTGAGCGCATGCGCCGAAGCTCACGTCGCAGTCCTGGGTGATCAATGTGTTCGTCTCGGAAGCGACGTCCTGTTCGCCGGAGGCGCCTGTGACGGCCGTGCCGTCATTACTGCCTTCCTGGTTACCGGAGCCGTCATCGACACTCTGATCCACCGACTGCGTGTTGCCGGAGACGCCATCCACTGTCTGGCTGCCGGAAGCCTCGGACGTCGGAGCGACGCGAGCCGCCTGGGCGACTGCCGCGTTCGTTGCCGTCGCGTCCTGGACGAGGGTCACGTTGTTCGTGGCTGAGATGTCCTGATCCGCATCGGAGACGGTTGTCGCATTTCCCGTGTTCGAACCGTCCTGGTTCGCTGCGCCATCGTCATTCATCTGCGTGACGGACTGGTCATTTCCGGAGGCTGCGACCGTCGTCTGCTCGCCCGTGGCCGTGGCCGTCGGGGTGATGAGCGCTGACTGCGCGCCTGCCGCGCTCGTCGCATCGAGGTCCTGATCGACGTCGATGTCGTTCAAGGCCGTGATGGTCTGGGACGAGCCCGCATCGGCGACCGCCGTCGCAGAGCCATTATTGGAACCGGTCTGGTTCGCGGATCCTCCGCCGTTCGTCTGGTCCAAGTCCTGGCTGTTGCCGGCTACCGCAACCGTCGTCTGGCTGCCCGAAGCGTCTGCATCGGCGATGATCGTCGTCGATTGCGCACCGGCGCCTGCGACGAGATCGATATCCTGATCGAGGTCGATGTCATTCACCGCAGCGATCTCCTGGTTGCCGTCTGCAAGGGAAGTGGCATCCGCCGTGTTGCTGCCGTCCTGATTTGCAGCGCCTCCGCCGTTCGTCTGATCCAAGTCCTGGCTGTTGCCGGAAACGGAGGTAACGCCTTGCGTGCCTGAAGCATCCGCATCGGCGATGATGTCCGCCGCCTGCGAACCTGCGCCGAGCGAGGTGTCAATGTCCTGGTCGACGTCCGCATCGTTCAGGGACGTGATGGATTGATCGCCTGCACCGACAGCCGTGGATGTGCCGTCGCTGGCAGCCGTCTGGTTCGCGGAGCCGCCGACGTTCGTTTGATCGACGTCCGAGCTGCTGCCTGCGACGGATGTGACACCCTGTTCGCCTGCGGCGTCGCTGTCCATGTCGAGGAGGGCGCTCATATTCCCAGAGCCATCGTCGTTGTCCTGATCAATGTCCGCTGCATTCACGGCGACGATTTCCTGAACACCGATCGTTACCGCTGTGGACTCACTGTTCGTGTCCACATCCTGATTGGCCGAGCCGCCGACGTTTGTCTGGTCGACGGTGAGGACATCCCCGGCAACGGAGTCGAGGAGTTGTCCTCCATTTGCGGCCGCATCGAGATCCGCGTCCACGAGCATATTCGTGCTGCCATCGTCGTTGTCCTGATCCACCTCCGCGCCATTGACCGCTACGACTGCCTGGTCACCAACGGTGACTGCTGTCGAAGGAGTGTTGCTCTCGACGCTCTGGTTCGCGGCGCCGCCGTCATTCAATTGACCGATCGTAGCGCTGTCGAATGCGACGGTCGTGCCGACCTGAGCCGCTGTCGCGTCGCTGTCCATGTCCATAGCGAGATCCATATTGGCATTGCCGTCGTCATTGTCCTGATCGAGTTCCGCGCCGTTCACGGCAACGACCGCCTGGTCGAGATCCGTGACGGAGACGACATCGCTATCGTGATCGACCGTCTGGTTCGCGTCGCCACCGACGTTCGTCTGATCCAGTTCGCTCAAGGAAACAGCAACCCCCGTCGCCACCTGCACTCCGTCCGCATCCGCATCGGCGAGGAAGTCGATATCCATGTTGGCATTACCGTCGTCGTTCTCCTGGTCCATCTCGACTTCGCTGCCAGCGAAAACCGTCTGTCCGGCGACAATGACATCCGTCGCGGCAGAATCGTTCGCCATGTCCTGATTGGCGTTACCACCGACATTGAGCTGTGTGAGATCGTTGTCCGCGAGCGCAGTGCCGTCGATGATCTGGGCGCCGTCCGCATCGGAGAGAACCTCAGCATCCGCCGACATGTTGGCATCACCGTCGTCGTTGTCCTGGTCGATATCGACCGAGCTGCCGGCGAGGACCTCCTGGCCCGCAACGATGGCATCGGACGCAACGGTCACGTTATCCATATCCTGATTCGCGTTGCCGCCCGCCGCGATCTGCCCTGCGGTCGTCGTTGCCACTGCGGGACCGGAGATGAGCTGAACGCCATCGGCGTCCGCATCCGCAAGGACGCCTGCGTCCATGTTGGCGTCGCCATCGTCATTCTCCTGATCCACATCGATTTCATGTCCGGCCGCAACACCCTGGCCTGCGACGATCGTGTCAGACGCGACGGAGGTGAGATCCATATCCTGGTTCGCGTCGCCACCAATGACTGCCTGTCCCGCAAGCGTTGCGGAGACTGCCGTTCCTTCGATGAGCTGCGCGCCGGCTGCATCCGCTTCGGCATCGACCTCTGCGTTCATGTTGGCATCGCCGTCGTCATTGTCCTGGGTAACGTCGATATCGCTGCCTGCAATCAGATCCTGACTGGCTACGATGACATTCGCCGCTGTCGAAGCGTTCGTGAGATCCTGATTTCCGTCACCGCCCACGACCGCCTGACCGAGGGCGTTCAATGACACCGCGCCGCCTTCAATGAGCTGCGCGCCTTCCGTAGCGGCATCGGCGCCGACCTCTGCGTTCATGTTGGCATCGCCGTCGTCATTTTCCTGACCGACATCGATCTGATTGAGGGCCGCCATCTCCTGGCCAGCAACGATCACGTCACTTGCAACGGAATCGTTATCGAGTTCCTGGTTTCCATCTCCGCCGACAACGACCTGACCGATCAGGTTCGCGGACAGCGCCGTTCCTTCAATAGCCTGCACACCGGCGACACCGGCGAGGGCGGAGACGCCCGCGTCCATGTTGGCGTTGCCTTCGTCGTTGTCCTGGTCAACGTCCACGTCATTGGAAGAGCCGAGGCTCTGGCCGGCGACGATCGTATCCAGAGCGACCGCGGAATTACCGAAGTCCTGGTTCGCGCTGCCGCCGATATTCGACTGTACGGCCGTCGTCGCTGCGACTGCCGGACCGGAAATGAGTTGGGCGCCCTCCACACTGGCTGAGACATCCGCATCAATATCCATGTTCGCATCTCCTTCGCCGTTGTCCTGACTGGCGTCGACCGTGTTCGCGGCGCCGAGCTCCTGACCCGCAAGGATCGAGTCGACTGCCGTCGCGGCGTTCACTGCGTTCTGGTTCGCGGCGCCGCCGACGTTCGTCTGCGTGAGGTCAGAAACGGCTGCTGCCGTACCTTCCACGACCTGAGCGCCAGCGACATTCGCGTCAAAGGCGACATCGATATCCTGGTTCGCATTACCGTCATCATTGTTCTGACTGGCAAGAACCGAATTCAGAGCGGAAGCACCCTGCAATGCGATAACCGCATCGAGAGCGGTGCCGCTGTTTTCAAGATCCTGGTTCGCGCTTCCGCCAGCATTCGCCTGCGTGACTTCGTCTAAGGTGACGGCGCTGCTGTCGACCACCTGCTCCGCGAGGACGCCGGCATTGCCTTCGAGCGCCATGTCCTGGTTTGCGTTGCCGTCAACGCCCGTCTGGGTGACCCCGACGGAATTGCCTGTGAGGATATCCTGGAGAGCTTCGAGGATGGAAGCGGTCGAGGAGTTGTTGCCCGCATTCTGATTGGCGCTGCCGCCGGCATTCGTCTGCGTCAGAGTGTTTACCGCCGTGGAATCGCCTATGAGCACCTGGCCCGCGAGGGTCACCGCATTCACATCGACATCCGCAGTCTGATTGCATGTTCCAACGCAATTCTGATCAATATCGACCACGTTGAAGGTCAGAATATTCTGAACCGCGTTCAAGACCGTGTTCAGCACGGTGATATTCGTGATGTCCTGGTTCGCGGGGCCGCCCGTGGAGGCCTGCGTGACATCGGACGTTCCCGTGGAACCGCCCGCGATGAGCTGAACCACCTCGGAATCGGCATCCGCCACGATACCTCCGTTTTGATTGATGAGACCCGTGTCCGCGGACTGATCGACGAGGAGATCGTTCATGGTATCCACGCCAATGTCACTATCAACATCCGTGGATCCCTCACTCGTGCCCTCTGCGTCCTGGTTCGCGGGACCCGTAGCCGTCTGATCGACAGTGGCCGCGACCGTCGCATCCGCAGCGACGTCCACGAGGACATCGGAGACGGCGGATCCGTCGATCAAGCCGTCCTGGTTCGTTAAACCCACTGCGGTCTCCGCCTGAACGATATCCGCGGTGTTATCCGCCGCGATCGCGCCGGAGACATCCGCAGCCGTGTCCGCAGAACCGTCGTAGAGGACGTCCTGGTTCACCGGCCCGCTGGAAGTTTGACTCGTCGTCGTCGAGAAGAGCGACGTCGGACTCAAAATCGCGCTGACAATCGTGTTCGCGACGGTCGTGATGGCGCTGAACTGGTTAGCCGAAGCCGTCCCGTTCACCCAGAAAAGCATCACTGCTGTCACCCCTGCCGCGAGCGTGCTTCGGAGGGAAAGAGTGATACGTTTCTGCTTTTTCTTCCTTTGTGTTTTTGTTCCGAGAGTTCTGCGCACAGTAGGCATAGAGTGCTGGAGAAAAAATAAGTTCCCTTTAGACGCCCCCCGAAGAATAAGTATTACAAAACATTGCTTGCGTTGTTTTGAAATTCTGTTCTTTATTTCATAAGTGGTTCATTGCGTGCATCAGCAGTCGATTTAACGCTCATTATCTGCAAACCCGAGATTGACATTCGGGATAGTCGTTTGACGGCACGATGTAATCGTACGGCAACAGCATTCGGTGTTTGTCCGATCATGGACGCGATGGTGCGCACGGGAAATCCATGGATATAGCGCATGACGAGGAGTTTGTACTCTTTCCGCACCTCTGTTTTGTAGAGAATGATTTTTGCTTCCATGAGCTTCTGCAGTGCCGATCGGTCGTCGTGGCCGGGATCGAAGCCCTGCTCATGGAGCGCGTCGAGCGAGAGTTCGCGCTTCCTCTTTTTTCGCCGCACTTCGTCGATCATCACGTTCGACGCGACCTGATAGAGAAATGTTTTTAAATGGAGCACCTCCTTCCCCGAGGCCAGGTACTCCCACGTGCGAAGAAACGCCTCCTGCGTGTATTCCTCGGCATCGGCGGGATCCGCCCCCTGTTGCATACAGTACTTCGCGATGGCACCGGCGTATTCCTCGTACGCACGGGTGAAGCGTTCCCGAAGATTCAGAGATGCATCCATGTCAAAATTTCCTCACATTAGGAAAAGGGGGGAATGGTACCCAAGATTACTCACATGCAACAGCTCGGATTCTTTCGCGCACTTTTCTTGATCACAAAAAGATTTTACTGCTTATGAGACAGTGAAAGTCGCTGCTATGTGCTTCCATCGATCAATGGTTGTAGACAAAAAATATGATTATTATACAATTTTTTCGCATATTTGTCAGCAAAAGCTCGCACTGTCCGGGTACAGAATGCTGTACCATGTTCTCTCTGTGACGACCATACGACGAACCGTGGCCCTGGCCTTGGCATTTTTTCTCTCCTTCGGTAGCGCGGTCGCCGAGGAGTCTTTTGATGTGATGGAGAAACTGGGTATGGAGCGAGGTGCTCAGGAACGTTTTATTGTCCTCCTAAAAGAAGGAACATCCGCGCCGTTGTTCCTGGATGAAATGTCGGGTGCCGCAGGGTTCGCAGACGTGTCCCATGTGTTTCAGTATCTCGGCGGTTTCGCCGCCACCCTCGCACCGGCGCAGGTTGCGCTCCTCCGGGAGAACACGGATGTCGTTCTTATTGAAAAGGACGAAATCGTCTATGCTTTTTCACACAGGGATCCGCAGACGCTTCCGACCGGCATCAACCGCGTCGATGCGGAGAAGAATCCGACTGCGAAGATCGATGGCCTGGATGAGAGGGTGGATGTCGACATCGCCATTCTCGATACGGGCATCCAGAGCACCCATCCCGATTTGAACGTCTTCAAGCTCGCCAATTTCAGCCGCGAACTTTCCTCGCAGGACTTGAACGGACACGGGACGCACGTCGCGGGCACGGCCGCCGCAAAAGATAACGGCGTCGGTGTCGTCGGGGTCGCGCCCGGCGCCCGCCTCTGGTCCGTGAAAGTCCTCGACCGCTGGGGCTCAGGATTCCTCTCCGATGTGATCGCCGGCATCGATTACGTTGCGGCGAATGCGGCTTTGATCGAAGTCGCGAACATGAGTCTTGGCTGCGAATGTCAAACGGCCGCCATGGACAGCGCCCTCACGCGGGCTACAGCCGCCGGAGTCGTCTTCGTCGTTGCAGCCGGGAATTCCGCGAAAGATGCGGCAACGTTCAGCCCCGCAAATCATCCCGATGTTCTTGCCGTCTCCGCGATCGCAGACTTCAACGGTCTCCCCGGTGGAGGAGCTCCCAAAACCTGCCGATCGGACATCGACGACACTTTTGCGGACTTCAGCAATTTCGGCAGCACGGTTGACATCGCCGCTCCCGGTGTCTGCATTACTTCGACGTGGAAAAGTTCGTCCTACAAGACGATCAGCGGAACGAGCATGGCGAGCCCGCATGCGGCGGGCGTTGCGGCGCTCTGGATCGCTCGCACGGGAAAACCGGTCGGCGCGGCAGGCGTTGCGGCCGTGCGCGATGCATTGAAGACCGGCGCTTTTCCGCAGGCCGGAGCCGAGGGCTTCAGCGGCGATCCCGACAGTTTCAAGGAACCGCTCCTGAACGCTACAAGTCTGTGACGGGAATGTCTTCTGCGAGGTAGAGGCTCGTGTCCTTTGTCATGCTGTACATGCCGTTTAGGAGTGCTTGTGCGCACGAACGTTCGAGCCCTGTCCCGCCGAAGCATGGACCCGCTTCGCCTCCTTCGGTCGATATTTCGCCATCCGCTCCACCGCCCCTTCGTCGCCTTGGCTAGGGCTTTGGCTTATCAACAGGGAAAAGGTCGGTACCGACCACCCCACTCTGTTGAGATCATCAAGATCATACAGGTTCCAAAGTAATGCTTGTTTTGAGCCAAAGAGCGCACGAAAGCGGGTTGATCCAGGAAGGATCAAGTCCGCTATTTTTATGTACCTCCTTGCCGTTCTTGCCTTGGATACATCCCCTTGTACATGGAGCGGATTTTTGCTATCATGGTGAGATTTACACGAACACCCACACCCATGTCCATCGACGCCTGCATCGCCCATGCCATCCATAGCGACCTCGATGTCCTCGAGGCGCTCCCCGAAGTGCACGATATCCCGGTAGACGACCTGGAGCCGTATATCGAGCGTTTCGTCGTGAACGTGCAGGAGTCCCTCTATAACGTCATCATGGACTACGGCGAACCGTATTTGCGCTCCAAGGACGCCGCCGGACTCTGCGCAACATGTCTGGAAGCCGGCATCAGCCTGCCTCCGGGGATGCTCCTCAGAATGTGCCAGACCATCATGCAACTCTCGGAACTCGACGCGAAATTCATCTTGGACACGGATGAAGGAGCGAGCTTGTACTACGTGAAAATGGTGATTGATGTGGCGTAAGGAGCGCGAAATCATCGAATCTCCAATCGCCAAGGAAGCATCAAGATCCAAACACCAAGGTCGTTGAACCTTGAAGAATCATGAAAACACGCCTCGATTTCATCGGTCTCTTGGGCATCTTTACCGCTTGCTGAATTGAGGAGCGCGGCGTGCGCGCTTGAGTCCCGGCTTCTTGCGTTCCTTGATGCGTGCATCGCGGCGGAGAAACCCGGCGCGCTTGAGATCGCTGCGAAAATCCGGATTGATCAGCAGGAGCGCGCGGCTGATCCCGTGGCGGATGGCGTCGGACTGGGAAGACTTTCCCCCGCCAAGGACTTTGATCTCGATCGTGACCGATCCTTTCTGCCCCGTGAGAGCCAGAGGCGCCAGGGCGTTTTCGACCTGTATCCCGTGCAGATATTCTTTCATCTTCATGCCGTTCACGAGAACCTCGCCGGATCCCCCTTGATAGACCTTCACCTGGGCGATGGATGTTTTGCGTTTACCGCAGCCGTAGAAATATTGGTCCGACATATTCAGGGGAGGGTCAGAGGAGCTGGTTTCTGGGCATCGTAGGTGTGCTTGTCGTCACGGAACACATGGAGGCGCTTTAAGAGCTTCGGCTTCTGGCGATTATACGGGAGCATCCCCCGCACCGCGCGGATGATGACTTCCTCGGGCTTCTCCTGAAACAACTTGAGGAGCGGCGTGCGGGAAAGCCCTCCCGGCCGACCCGTGTGATCGATGTAGGTCTTGCGACGGAATTTGCTGACACGGAAGGCGAGCTTGCCGGCATTGACGATGACGACGTGATCTCCAGAGAGCATGTGCGGCGAGAAGATGGCCTTGTGCTTGCCCCTGAGAACCCTCGCAACGCGCGAGGCCAATCGACCAAGCGTTTGCCCCTCGGCATTGACGAGGTGCCAGGACGGAGCCGACGGTTTTGGGTAGGTCGTACGCATGGGACTTAGGACTTGGAACTTGGGACTTCGGAATCAACAAACATAATATCCACCAATTTCGCTCCATCACCTTTTCTTGCCCCCACAGGAATGATGCGCGTGAGTCCCGAAGCGCGATCTTTGAAACGCTTCACGAAAACTTCCATGATTTTTCGGGATGCATTCTTATCCGTCACGAAGCGGTTCACGTACCGGATGGCCAGGTACGCATCCTTCTTCTTCGCGTGACTGATGAGCGTATCGATGAGCGGCTGCACCACCTCCGCGCGCTTCTTCGTCGTCCGCACCGTTTCGTAGAGGAGGAGGGATGTAAGAAGGTTTCGCTTCAGGAGCCTCGCGTGAGCGGGTTTCTGACGGAGCCGGAGGCGGGAATGACGGTGTCTCATGAACGAGGGTTAGGGTTGGGATTGGGGCTAGGCTTGAAACGGAGACTGAGGATAGTGAGGGAACGTTCAATGATCAATCATCATTCTGCATTTCTTACCCTTCAAGATTCTCTTCGGAAAGCTTGAGTCCGCGTTCGCCGAGGGTCTTTTTCACTTCATCGAGAGCCTTGGCGCCAAATCCGCGGAAATTACTGAGCGTCGCCTCCGTGCACTTCGTAAGCTGTTCGATACTGCCCACACCCGCATTAATGAGTGCATTTAAGGTACGGGGCGAGAAGTTCAAAATTTCGATCGGCGTGTAGCTCTCCTTTACCGGAGCATGCGTCGCGTCCTCGACCGTCTCGGGCGTCACGCGCGAGAAATCGGCGATGAATTCCGGCTCGACGATCTTCTTCTCGGATCCGAAGTAGCCGAAATAACTCTGAAGGAGTTGCGACGCAAATTGCATGGCCTCCTCGGCCGAAAGGGAACCGTTGGTCTCGATATCCATGGAAAGTTTTTCCAGGTCCGTCCGTTGACCGACGCGGGCTGGTTCGACGTCGTAACGGACTTTGATGACCGGTCCGTAGATCGCATCGATGTAGATGAGCCCCGGCTCGTTCTGTTTCTTGTTCCTCTCCTGCGCAGAAACGTAGCCGACTCCCTTCTCTACGGTCAGCTGCATCTCGACACTGGCGCCCTTCTCAAGATTCATGAGTTCGAGATCGGGATTCAAGACTTCGATGTCGGAAGAGGTCTTGATATCCGCAGCCGTCACGGTCTTCGGCCCCTTGGCCTCGATCGTGATCACCTCGGGTTCCTTGCTGTGCTTCCGGAGCCGCAGGAGTTTCATGTTGAGCGAGATATCCATGACGGTTTCGCGCACGCCCTTGATGGTCGTGTACTCATGCTGAACCCCGTGGATGCGGATGGAAGACACCGCGGCACCCGGCAAACTGGAGAGGAGCACCCGCCGGAGCCCGTTTCCCAGCGTCGTGGCGTAGCCCGGCGGCAGCGGCGCGATCACGAAGATCGCATGCGAGGTGCCACCCTTCTTGATTTGAGTGACAGAGAACTGCGGCGGTCCGATTTCTTCCTGGATGATGTGCATAGATAGAAGGGAAGTGGAGAGGAGTGGAGGCGAGAGATGAACAGAGGTTAGTGGATAGCTTTTAGTGGATGAGAGGCCTATAAGCTATCAACTATAAGCCATTAGCTGGGGAATTATGTTCTTGAATAGAATTCCACAATCTGGCGCATGTCGATGGACTGCTCCATGTCCTTGGGATCCGGCTCACCGACGACTTCGATCGTGAGATTGCCGGCGTCGACCTTGAGCCACGAAGGCGGCATGTACTTCTCGTGCGCTGCGAGGATCGGGGCGAACATCGGCGAACTCCTGGCCTGAGGACGAACCGTGATCTTCTCTCCCGAACGCACGCGGTAGGAGGGGCTCGTGACTCTGACGCCGTCGACGAGGAAGAGGCCGTGGCCGGCAAACTGGCGGGACTGGAGGCGCGTGACGGCAAAACCAGCGCGAAAGATGACGTTATCGAGGCGCTTCTCCAGAAACGTCTTGAAGATGTCACCCGTCTGACCCGTCATGCTGCTTGCGGCGGCGTAGAGATTCCTGAACTGCTTCTCGGAGAGACCGAACATATCCCTCGCCTTCTGCTTCTCTTTGAGCTGCGAGGAGAATTCGGACGGGCGCGTGGTCTGCGATTTCGGTCCCTTGCCGGGGCCGTAGGGCTTCCGTTGCAGGACACGATCGTATTTATCGGCATAGTAGATATTCACGCCCTGACGACGCACTTTTTTGGCCTTTGGTCCGGTATATTTCATACGAGGTGAGAGAAGCTATGGGAGAGGTATGGAGGGAAGATCCGTTTGCTGGTTACTGGTTTGCTGGTTTACTCGTTGAGGGGATGAGAGAAGGGCAAGGGGAGAAAGACAAGCAAACGAGCAAACTACACCCGTCTTCGTCCAGCGGGTCGGCATCCGCCGTGAGCGATGGGAGTGGTGTCAATGATGGCGTCGAGATTGAGCCCCGCGCCCTGGAGACCGCGAATGGCCTGCTCGCGGCCGGGTCCGAGCCCCTTCACCTCCACCGTCACCGTTTCGACTCCGTAGACTTTGGCTTTGAGTGATGCGTTCTCGGCCGCCACTTTCGCGGCATACGGCGTCGACTTGCGCGTTCCTTTGAATCCGGAGCTGCCACAGCTTGCGGAAACAAGAACGTTCCCGTTTAAGTCTGTGAAGGTCACGATGGTGTTATTTTCGCCCGCATGGATGCACACACGCGCATTTTGCACCGCGCGCTTCACTTTCTTTTTCTTCGGCTTCGGGCCTGTCGCAGGCGCTTCGCCTTCGCCGAGAACTTTTTCAATATCCGATGGAATTTTTGGATCAGCCATGAGAAAGAAAAAATAGAATGGTAGGAGCGGTCGGCCCAGGCCGACGCGGTCTTAGGTCTTCGTAAGGACGGTGCGGCCGGAGAGTCCTGTCTTCTTCTTGCCGCGCTTCGTTCGGGCGTTTCGACGCGAAGTCTGGCCGCGAACAGGGAGTTTTCTCCGGTGTCTGTAGCCACGCCATGTGCCGATATCCTGGAGGCGCTTGATGTCCAAGGAAACTTTGCGGACGAGTTCGCCTTCCGTGAGTTCCTTCTCCACGCGACTGCGCAGCCTCGCCTGATCTGCCTCGGTGAGTGCATCCGCTTTCGTGTCCATGTTGATACTGAGTTCGTGTAAGATCCGCTTGCTGAGCGGACGCCCGATGCCCTTGATCGCGGTTAACGCGATCTCGATTCGTTTCTGGCCAGGGAGGACGACACCGGAGACGCGAAGCATATGTGAGAAGAATTGTTACTCGTTGGCTCGTTACGCGTTACGCGTGCGCCAACGATGATGGGAAAGTGAAGGAAAGGTCACGAGAAACAAGAAACGAGTGAGCGAGCAACGTCATCCCTGCCGCTGCTTGTGCTTGGGATTTTTCGGACACACAATGCGCCGCCTCCCTTTGCGAATAATCAAGCGGCAGTTCTCACAGATCTTTTTGCAGGAAGAACGGACTTTCATGAGGGGTTGGACGAAGGGGTGGAAGGCACCGCAGAAGGAGTTCCCGCTGCGGGCGGAGGCAGGTGCCCCGGCAGAAATCGGTACACGATGCGCCCTTTCTTCAGATCATAGGGAGTCATTTCGATTTTCACCTTGTCGCCGGGGAGGATGCGAACGCGATGCACGCGCATGCGACCCGCCAGGTGGCACAGGAGTTCGTGATCTTTCGCCTGGTCGCTCGTCACACGAACGCGGAAGGTGGCATTGGGAAAAGTTTCTTCCACAATGCCGATGAGTTCGATAACGTCTTTGGACACGGGGAAAGCTTTGCTGAAAGAGCCGTGGCACTTTACAGAGCAAACTTTGCGTCAGCAAGCCTGTCCTCTGCAAATAACTTGAGAGGAATTAAAATTGTGTAGCAATAATTATAATATATGGTATAATAATATTAATATCCACAAATAGCCTTATGAATCTCTTTCTCCTGCTTGGCATTCTCGGAATGGCGCTGATTCTCATCGGTTTCTATCTTCTGGAAACGCACCGAATCAGCGCAGATGACCTTTCCTACGATGTTCTGAACTTCTTTGGCTCCGGACTGCTGGTACTCAATGCTTTGGAGAGCCACGCATGGCCATTTCTCATGTTAAACGTGGTGTGGGGCCTCGTAGCGCTTCGGGACATTGCTCTTGATCTCCAAAGAGGAACGCACCGATCGATCGTGCAAAAAGGATAATCAGGTGGTTTCTATCACGCGATGATTTCGTGCCCGTTCTCGGTCGTCAGAACGGTATGTTCAAAATGTGCGGAAAGAGATCCGTCTCGCGTCAGGATCGTCCATCCGTCATCCGCTTCGCGGATTTGCCCTTCTCCCATGGATGTAATCGGCTCGATCGCGATCAGCGTCCAGGCAGGCAGGACCGGCCCCGTCCCCTTCTGACCGACATTGGGAATGTCCGGAAACTGATGGAGCGTTTTCCCAAGCCCGTGTCCCGTCAGTGCCTGGACGCAATGATACCCATGTACCTCTACATTCTTCTGGATGAGAGAGGAGAGATCGCCGACGCAAACTCCGGGAGCGATCCTCACGCACGCCTGCTTGAGCGTTTCCTCCGTGACCTTCAAAAAATTCTGAACGGCAGGTTCGATTGTGCCGACACCGACCGTGATGCAGGCATCGGTGTAAAGATGGTCAACGATGACGCCCGAATCGAGAGCGACAATGTCTCCTGCTTTGAGAACGCGTTCACCAGGGAGACCATGCACGCACTCTTCGTTCACGGACGTGCAGAGGGTGGATGGATAATTGCGATAGCCTTTGAAGGCGGGACGGGCGCCATCGTGGGAACGGATAAACTTCTCCGCGAGACGATCGAGTTCGATTGTTTTGATACCCGGAACGACGTTCGAGGCGATATGCCGGAGACATTCCGCGAGGATCTTCCCCGCTATGCGGAGACTTGCGATTTCCGCCGATGTGAAAATCTGGAACTGCGACACGGCTTCAGTGTACGCGAGCAAGCGGTGAGCGGCGAGCGGTTAGTGGTGAGAAAATGCTTATTGCTAGCCGCTAATCGCTCACCGCTTTCTTCAGGTTTTCATATACCTCATCCATCGAACCTGTGCCATCAATGTCTGTGATCATCCCCTTCGCCCTGTACTTCTCGATCACCGGCATCGTTTTTTCGGTGAACGTCTTCATGCGGCGCCGGACAATCTCTTCATTCGCGTCATCCGCCCTCCCCTCTACTCTCGCCCGGCCGAGGATCCGTCGGAGTCCTTCCTCGGGATCTAGTTGCAGATGAAGAGCTTTAAAACCGCGCCCTTCCCCCTCCATGATCGCATCGAAATCGCGCATTTGATTCTCGTCACGTGGGATGCCGTCGAAGAGAATCTTCTGCATTTTCGGACGCTTTTGAATAGCCTCTTTCACGACCTGCATGATGATCTCATGCGGAACCAGATGCCCCTGATCGATGTACGATTTGACTTTTTTTCCAAGTTCCGAGCCCACCCCGCCTTCGCCCTCAGGGCTACGGTGGGCAAGTGCCGCAATCTTTCGAAGCTCGCCGCCTGCTTCAAAAATATCGAAATCAAATTCCTCTGCAAGCCTCTTTGCCTGCGTGCCTTTGCCGGAGCCTTGGATGCCAAAGAAAACAAGATCCATGAAGAGTTGTAATGGTGCATGAGATAAACCTGCGACGAAGCGTTGGGCGCCGGAGGCGGGCCCCGACGCCGGAGCTGCACCACTGAGGGAAAGGATAGCTCATGAAAGGAAAACCTGCGGTTTTCCTTTCATGATTACACAAGCTTCTCATAATCATGCGCCAGCAATTGCGCATTCACTTGTCGGATCAGTTCCATAACGACGCCCACGATGATGATGAGACCGGAGCCGGAGATGATGAGATCCGAGGAACTCAGCGTGGAGTAGCGCGTGAAGAGGAGCGGAATGATCGCAACGATGCCGAGGAAGACCCCGCCCCACAAATTCAGACGATTGCTGGTTTTTGCGAGCAGCGCAGCCGTCTGGGGACCGGGACGAACTCCGGGAATGAAGCCACCGCGCTTCTGGATGGTTTCGGCGACTTCCTCAGGCTTGAACGTGACGGAGACGTAGAAAAAGGTGAAACCGATGACGAGGAGAAAGTAGGAGACAATGTAGAAGATGCTCGGGCTTTGGGAATTCAAATAGGTATTAATGAACTGCACGACGGGCGCGAAGCGCGGCGCCGTCTGCAGGAACTGTCCGATGATCGCCGGGAACGTAATGAGGGAGATCGCGAAGATGATCGGGATCATGCCCGCTTGATTCAGGCGGATGGGAATGGACCCCTGTACGCCGCGGCCGGCGCCCTGATTGGCGTAGGTGATGGGAATCAACCGATGCGCATCGGTGAAGAGGACGACCATCACGAGAAGCGCGATGGACACGACAGCAAAGAGGTAAAACGCACCCATCTTCCCTTCGCCTGCGATCAGAAGCGCCGAAACGGTGGAAGGAATGCCGGCGACGATGCCGGCGAAGATGATCATCGAAATGCCGTTGCCGATCCCCTTCTCCGTCATGAGCTCCCCGAGCCACATGAGAAAGAGCGAGCCTACGGTGACGTAGAGCATCGGCGCGAGAACGCCGGGAAATGTGAGGTCCACGAGGTTGATGCCGCCCTGCCCGAGGAGCACCAGAAACCCGTAACTCTGGAGAAACGCGAGTGGGAGTGTGAAGTACCGGGTGTAGCGGTTCAGTTGCTGCTGCCCTTGCGCCCCTTCTTTGGAGAGTGCCTCGAGTTTGGGGAAAATCACCGTGCAGAGCTGAACGATGATGGACGCGTTGATGTAGGGCGAAAGACCGAGGAGGACGATGGAGAAATTGTCAAGGGCTCCGCCGGTGAGCGCCGCGAAAATGCCGATGGGCCCGGTTGCCGTCCGTGTGTCCAGAAATTGCCGGAGTGCGAAAGGATCCGCCCCAGGAATCGCGATGTGCGCGACGACGCGGTAGACAACAAGGAGACCGAGCGTCATCAGAATGCGCCGCCGCAAATCTTCCGAGCGCCAGAGTTGGAGGAGATACGTCCACATATATTCATTGTTACATTGCTACATTGTTACATTGTCAGCGAAACCAATAAAGAGAAGAAATGCCGCCACGCTTTGCGAACAATGTAACCATTTAGCCATGTGACAATGTAACCGTACCGCCCGCCTTTTCGACAGCTGCGCGGGCTGTGCCGGAAGCGGCATTGAGCGTTAATGCAAACTTTTTCGTAACCGAGCCGCGCCCGAGCAATTTCACGGGTTTATTGCTGGAGAGGAGTCCGATGTTCCGGAGCGCATTGTTGTCGTATGCCCCGGCAGAAAGTTTCTCCTCCAGCGTATCGATATTGATGACTTCGAACTCCCTCCGGTTGGGGTTTTTGAAACCGCCGAGTTTCGGCTGTCTGCGGATGAGCGGAACCTGGCCTCCTTCGAATCCGAACTTGCGGCCTTTGCCCGTGCGGGATTGCTGGCCTTTGGTGCCGCGACCGCCGGTGGTGCCTCCTCCGGCGCTGTTGCCGCGCGCAACGCGCTTTCGTTTTTTGACCGAGCCGTAAGCGGGACGAAGAGTGTGGAGCATACGATTTCTGGCTTGAGATAAAGATATTCCAGACCGGGACAGTATCTTAGGGTTCCCTTGAAAAAGGGTCAAGCCAACCGATCGCGGGTTTATAGGCTGAACCCGCAACCCGTAAATCCGTAAACCCGAAACTGTACCCATAGAAGCCTTATTGCATCAAAGATCAAAAAAATGTATAATGAGTGGTTGGCATCCCCTAGCATAAAAACCCCTCTTGGCATCGTTCTGACCTACAGCATTTCGCTCTGTCTCTTGAGCGCCGCGCTCCTCCAGACAGGCTTCGCGACAGAGTTCGACACCCCGTATGTCACGCGGGCGGAAGCAGCGCAGATTCTCCTCCTGTCCCGCCTTCCGAGTGTTCCGACGCTGAGAAATCTCAACCGTTTCCCGGATATCCAAAGCGACACATGGTACGAACCGTACATGATTCTCGCGGAGAGGTACGGCATCCTCCGCGCGGATCCCCTGGGACGCCTGCGCCCGAACGAAGCCATCAATCGCACTGAATTTTTAAAAATGCTCACCTACACCTTCGGCCTTCCCGAGAATCTGCAACAGGGGTACCTGGATGTCGGGGGAGGGTATTGGTACGTCCCCTTCGCAGGCATAGCCTACCAGTATGGCCTCCTCCCTTATAATGAAACGTTCCCAAAATTGGCGCCGGGAAATCCCCTGACCCATAAAGAGGTCGCTGCTGCATTGGAGCGACTATTCGAAGAACGCGGAACGAATTTCCCGCCACTCGAAATCCTCGCGGACGCGCGCAACGCTGCGGCAGAGCGCCTGCAACTCTTCCTTGTGATTTCTCATATGGAGGAGGAAGTCACGATTATCCGGAAGCCGACGGAACGTTGGATCCAGCGAGTGACGCCGAAACCTGCACCGATGAAACCGAAACTGAGTTTCGAAGACGTGCTCGATGCCATGCGTATCGGCGAACTGCGCAGGGAGATGCTTACAGCAGTGAATGGCGAGCGACAGAGGCTCGGCTTGCGTTCGCTCACCTTTCGTCAGGAGCTGCATGATTCTGCGAAGCGCTATGCGGAGAAAATGTCCCGGGAGAACAGCTTCGGCCATAACGGCCCGGATGGCGAAACGTTCCAGCAGCGCATCGAACGTTCGGGGTACTACAATGCGTTTACCATGTCCGACTGCAATACGGGCGTCTGCGCACAGACCTTCCTGCTCGGTGAAAACCTGGCACGCGGTCAGAAGAGTGTGAAGGAGACCATGGATGCCTGGATGCGAAGCGATGAACACCGCAGAGCGATTCTCCATCCAGGATTTCGCGAGATCGGCGTCGGCATCTCCGCAGGCTATTGGGTACAGCACTTTGCGGGCATCAAGTTGAGTCAATAGCTTTTCGTTGATAGCTTTTAGAAAACCTTCATTCTATCAGCTATCAGCTATCAGCTAAAAGCTACAGACTGGCAAATATTTTTCCAAACTCCTCCGCCGCCTCGGGTCCGTTTCCCGTGATGATCAGGCCGTCCTGCGTTACAGATTCATTCGTGAATATCGCTCCGTGCAATTCCAGAAAAGCGGACTCGGCGTTATCGCGGTTCCAGACGGTTGCTTTGATACCTTCAAGCACTCCGGCAGCGGCCAAAATCGTCGGCGCGATGCAGATGGCTCCGAGAGGCTTCCTCGCTTTCACGGTTTCGACCGCAATGCGCTTCGCATCAGCGTCCTCTTTGAGGGCGGCCGCTCCGGGACCCCCTATGTAAGCAACCCGGTCGTAGTCCCCAATGTTCACATTGGTGAGGGTAATCTTCGCATGTTCAACTCCGCCGAATTTCCCGTGACACTCGCCGGCACTCGTGCTCGCAAGAACGATTTCAAATCCCGCGTCGGCAAGACCCTTCCTTGTTCCCTCCAGTTCTTTGTCTTGAAATCCCTCCTGCGCGATGATGACGAGAGCTTTTTTCATTGGAGCATGGTACTCCAATTCTCACGAAATATCTCACCGCCACTCAGGATCTCCAAGCAGCAAATTCAGAAGCAAATACTGCAATGGGTATCTTTTGCGGAGTCCGCGGAACGTATAGGGATCAGCTGGAACAAAACCTTTCTTGCGCGGTTGAGGAACTGCTGGAAGGGCACGACGGTAGCCGGGGATTTTCTTCTGAAGCCATTGATGCACCGCTTGCACTGTGGTTTGGCCTACTTTCAGTTCCCTTTCGATTTTTTTTGAAGAATGTCCTTGCAATAGTCTCCGTGCGATTTGCACACGCCGTCCAAGCATGATGATTTCGCTCTGCGTCAGCAGTCCGAAAAGAAAATCTTTCCCTTCGGGGGAAATGCCACATTCCCGTAAAACTTTCTCAAATTCA
>JBBTTQ010000033.1:0-7839 GCA_038064175.1 Patescibacteria group bacterium | reverse complement strand
CGCTGGAACGCGCGTACGCCATCGATCCCGAAAAACCGGAAGTGCAGTACTTCCTGGCCCGCGCGCATGCGGCGCTCAAGGATCACGAGAACGCCATCACGTTTTTCTCTTACGCTCTCCAGAACGGATTTAAGCCCGAGGAGGAAGTCCGCCACTGGATCGCGCGCGAAGCGGGCGAGGTGGACAACACCGATCTCGCCATTGAACAGTATACCGCCCTGGCGAAAGCGGACGACGCACCACTGGAGGCGACGGAAGAACTCGTCGCTCTTCTCGGAGCGGTCGGCAGGAAAGAAGAAGCTTTCGGTGCGGCGCTCAAAGCGGCCACGCGGTGGCCGGAAGAAGCGAAGGTACAACTGCTCCTCGGTCAGACGGCGCTTGCGGCGGACCGCAAAACCGAAGCACGCGAAGCATTCGAAAAAGCCCTCCGGCTGGATCCATCGATGAAGGAAGCTGAGGAAAACTTACAAAAACTTCTCTAAACCGATTGCATCGCCACGGTCGTTGCAACGATTAAAAATCACTACTTGCGAAGATCTCATCCAATGCGTCTGTAGAGACCGGCTCTTCACCGGGTCCATACAAACGGCGGATGACACTGCGATCGCCATGATCCAATCGGATAGCATCCTTCAGATGCTGACCCGTCGATAACACAAGCGTGTGATTTTCAGAAGCGCCCGGAACGTAATTGGCCCTGAAGCACGCATTCCCGATGATATTGGCCATGCCATTGCCTCGATACGGCACGCCATCCGCCTCGTCCGATTCCGGCGGAATGTATCCGATGGGTGTTCGTAATGTCCTCACGTAGTGCGCGAGCTCTGATACGGGCATCCCTTCTTCCAACTGCCTCAAGAGATCCTCCGCCTGCAGCCGCATCCTCTCGATCAACGCCCCGGGAAGGACGTGTTCCCCCTGATCGACATCCATCAGGACGCCATTCTGCGTAACATGGATCTGCACGCGAAGACGCCCGGTCTCCTCTGCCGCGTTAGCGATGACATCGTCGAGGCACGTCACAATCCAGTGCCGGACATCCTGTCCCAGGCTTTCTCCAAGACCGCTTCCTTCCTGATAGATGCGAAAATATCGTTCGACGAATCGGAACGGCTCTGAAGCAACGACCTCACGCCGAAATGCGTTGAACAGCGAAAAAAATTGGTCCCGACTCTCTCCAAATTGCTGCATGGTCCGGTAACAACGGTTCCGGGTGGCATTGATCTCTCTATAGAGACGGATGAGCCCGCTCTCCAGGAGCGTATCCAGAGACTCGCCACTCTGCACATCACCTATATCCCTGAAAGCCTTCTCCTGTGTGAGATGGGGATCGAACATGAGGAATATATAAAAGCTGAAAATGAAATCTTAGTCAATAATTGGAGTCGAAAATTTTTTCGGGGGCTGCGCGCCACGGGGTGAGTAAAGAGAACTTCAACGACGAATCACAGGAGTCCATCGACGCCTGCGGGCGGGTGGAATAAACAAAAAGACCAGACGAGCTGGCCTTTTTGTATTTGTGTCTGCCTCCGGGCTATCAACGACGAATCACATGAGTCAATCGCTGAGCCTATGTTGGTGGAGGATGACTGAGGGGAGGAGCCCTCGATTCTCTGCCTTGCTGGGGTTTCTTGTTTCTCCTCGTAACCCGACGAAGTCCCCGGACCGGTTTGCCTCATCCCGCAAAGCGGAAAGGGAAACACTGGGGAGTAAGGGGAAGCACACCGTACACGCAACCTCACAAAGCACAGCGCGACATCGCAGAGCAGAGAGAATACCATTCGTGAGAGGAAAACCTACGGTTTTCCTCTCACGGACTCTCCTTTCCCTTCGAGGAGTCGCTCCAGCCCCGCAGCAAGTGCGGGGCTTCGCGACCACATATTGGATGGGAGACCGTGAGAATACGAACGCTATCCTCTCTGCGGACCGATGAGTAAGGATCTAAGTACCTAAGTCCGAAGTCCTAAGTCCTGTCATCGCGGTGGTGTGAAAGATCGTTCGTGTCCTCTTTGTCCTCCGTGTCCTACATGTCTTTCATTTCATGTCTTTGTTTTGTTTCCCGGGCCCGGGAGGTTGCCCTGCGGCGCAGGGCGTGTGCGTGTTTCTGTTTGTTTCTTTGATTTGCGTCGTTTGCAGAAGCAAATCTGGGTATCCTAAGCCTATCGAAACGAACTTGCAAGATTTTGCACTAGCGAACGGTAGGGAATGTTTTATGAATACATTTTTTGCACAAGGAGACAAATGGACTTTATCGACTTATACGGCTTCGTGAAAAGGAAATATGCAGTTCGCTCAAAATGATCCGATATCGGTGAAGCGATATCACTTCGCCGCTATAAGCGTATACAGAAGACACCGAGTATTCACATTCAAACCGCGTAGCCGTATTACAATTGAGAAAAGATGACTCTCATAGTCTATAAAAGAATCGGCATCATTATTATAGCCCTGGGAGCGGCAACAGTCTCGATCGCAGGACTGCTTTGGGCGCTGCTGCCGCTCACCCCTCTGGAAACCGAAGCCTCCTATTTGCCTGCAGCAGAGACTCTCTTCATGGCGCGCACGAAAGACGGCGCACGGCTACGGGAGTGGGCGGCGCTCTTTCCGGAATTAAAGAATATCCCCGCGACCGAGTCTTCCGTCATCGCCCTTCTGGATATCCCCTGCTCCAACGAAGAGTTTCCTCCCTCGACAGGACTCACGGACAACGTTTCCGCCGCAGAGATTTCCTCCCCCTGTTCTGACACTCGTGGTTGGGTAATCTTCCAGCAAACGACTGCGGAAACGGATGCAACCGGAGGAAAGCAGATCGGCCGCTTCACGGTACACACATCGGAACCGGATCTCCTCGCCTCTATCGGTCCAGGGAAGAAGAGACTCAGGAATGATCCGGGATTTCGGTCCCATCGCAGACAGGGATCGGAATTCGTGTTTCTCCGTATGAAAGCGCTCCCCTCTTCCCCTCTCCTTCCTGATCAAGTGCTGCAATCGTCTCTGGACACCACAGAAACAATGCTTCTTTCCTGGAACAGTTCCGGCGGAATGCTGGGATTCTACCCCCTTCGCGCGAGAGCCGTGCTCGAACCTCTCGTCATGACATCGTCGGGCGCGAACGTCACGCTGCGTTCGCAGGGAATGGATGCATTCCTGAGTGTCCTCGAAAAACGGATGAAAAAAAACGACTGGCAGACCCTCGACGCGTGGTTCCGGACAAGGACCGCGGAGCTTCTGGGAGAAGACCTGAGCCTCCGTCATGAACTGCTGCCCTTGCTCCATGATCCTTTTGCGTTCTCCTGGAAGACGGTCTCGGGCGGAAGCCTATGGCTCCTCCAGGGATCGGCTGACCGCTCTCTATTACCGGAACGTCTGGATCGTTTGCACGCAAGTTTTCGAAACACTCTGAACCGACACATTCTGCAGGAACGCGTCTTTCCTGAACGTCCGGCAGGCGTGGGCCGAGGTTTCCGTTCGGCCATCCTCGGGGAGGACAACGCGCCTCTCAAGGAAACGAACGGCACGACCGCAGGATGGAATGTAAGAACCGCCTCAAAAGGCAGACAGGAATTGGCCACCGCCTTGCGGGGTCATCGATTTGCCGTCAGCACAGACGGCGAGTGGCTCTTGCGCGCGATCCGGGGTGTAAACATCGCAGAGAGACTCCCCAGCCCCACGGAAATGCTGGGAGGAGGATTGATCCGGGAAGTGGATATGGCCGCGCATATTCCGGAGACCAGTTTGTTAAAACTTCTTTTGCCAAAAGAAACATCGTACCGCTTTGCCATTTACCCACGGGGCCCGGTCCTGATTCTCTCCTGGCGAAAAGAGAAAAATGCCCGCTTGTAGGCTCCGTCCCTGACCTGCTAGCATCAGTCGCCATGTTTCTCCGTCTTGCCAGAATCTTCCTGCCCGTTTCCATCATTCTGATGGTCATGAGTCTCGTGTTCCTTGTGAAGCCGGGTCTCAACTTGGGGGTAGAATTCACGGGCGGCACGATGATGGAATTCGTTCTGCCGGAGGGAAAAACCAAAGAGGATCTGGAGACTGCACTTCGTGCCTCCAAAGGAGACGTTCTCTTCGACAATGCCACGATGTCCCGCACGAAGACCGATTCGTATCTCATGCGCACGGAGTCGCTTTCCAACGAAGAGCACCTTGCCCTCTCCGATCATCTGTCGAAAACCCTGGGGGAAGGGGTCAAAGAGCTGCAATTCACGACCATCGGACCCACCGTTGGAGCCAGCCTGAAGAAGCGCGCTCTCATAGCCCTCCTCGTCGCCACAATCGCCATCATCCTCTACATCGCGCTCGCTTTTCGCAAAATGCCGCGGAGACTCAGCCCCTGGCGTTTCGGAGTCATCGCCGTCGTCGCGCTCCTGCACGATATTCTGATCACTGTCGGCATCTTCACGATCCTCAGCCACCTGACATCGTTCCAGGTCGATACGCTCTTCGTCACGGCTCTCCTCTCCATCATGGGCTACTCCGTGAACGACACCATCGTCATCTTCGACCGCATTCGCGACAACCTCTCGATGGGCGAGGAACGGCATCTGTCTTTCGCGGACCTGGCCGAAAAAAGCCTGCAGCAGACGATGACGCGCACGCTGAATACCGGCCTCGGCGCCCTCATCATGCTCTTTGCGCTGTTCTTCCTCGGCTCCGAATCCATCCGCTGGTTCATCCTGACCCTCATTTTCGGAACGATCATCGGAACGTACTCCTCATTCTTCATTGCCGTGCCACTACTGGTGCTGTGGAAGAAGAAGGACTGAGAGATAAAAGAGGAAGAGAAGATATAAGAGAAATAAGTGATTCTTCATTTCACATGCCCGCTCAATAACGTTCCCTTATTTCTCTTGTCTCTGTCGTCTTCCCCATTCTTCCTTTTTGCGGTACAATGCTCTTCCATGTCTACACTTCCAAAAATCGAGCGCCTCCCCGACGCCCGCGTCGTCTGCCGAGTCACCTTCGAACCCGAAAAGGTGAAACGATCGGAAACAGATGCCATCGCGCGCCTCGCTCAGGAAGTAAAGTTGCCGGGATTTCGTCCGGGAAAAGCCCCTGCTGAAATGGTTCGCGAGCACGTGAAGGAGGAGGCAATCCTCGAAGAAATCGTCCGGAACCTGCTTCCGGAAACGTTCTCCTCGCTCCTGAAAGAGCACAACATCAAGCCCATCATCCACCCGAAGGTGGAGCTTGAATTCCGCAACCCCCTGACGCTCAAAATCACATTCGTGGAGAAGCCAGAAGTCACAGTAAAAGGCATCGACAAGATCAACATTGAAAAGAAGAAAGCGGCATTCGATCAGAAAGACGTCGACCGGATGGAACAGTACTTCCTCGATCAGCACAGGACGTACGCGCCGATCGACCGCGCGTCCAAAGCCGGGGATCGCGTGCATCTCGACTTCCACGGCGTCGATGAAGCGGGCAAGGAGATCCAAGGAACCAGGAGCGTCGATTATCCCGTCATTCTCGGAAGCAAGACACTCATCCCGGGTTTTGAGGATGCCCTCGTGGAACTCCGGCCCGGTGAACAGAAATTTTTTAAAATCAATTTTCCCGAAAAGTATCACGAAAAGAGCCTGAGCGGCGCGCCCGTCACATTCCATGCCACCGTGAAGAAAGTGGAGGAAGTGCACACGCCGGAACTCAGTGACGAGTTCGCGAAGAAACATTTCGGCGTCGCAAACAGGACGGAACTCCGAAAACAGATCGAGGAACGGATGCAGGCGGAGGAGGATAGAATCGAACAGAGCCGCAGAGAGCAGCTCCTCTTCGAGGCCATCCGCGAAAAGACGCAGGTGAAGATCGCCCCGGAATTGCTGGAGGAAGAGGAACATGCGGTCATGCAACAATTCGACGAACAATTGAAATCGCAGGGCCTGACGGCTCAGGAATGGCTGAAGCAGAGCAAGAAAGACCCCGTCGAACTGCGGAAAGAAATGCAGGAGCGGGCGGAAAAAAGAATCCGTCTCCGTCTGGGTCTTGAAAAAGTCGTGGAAGAAAAAGGCAAGAGACTGACGGACGCCGACATGGAACAGGTTATCAAAGAGTATTTACAATCAGTGCCGGAGGAGCAGCGCCTGGAGGCCGCGTCGAAGTTTCAGAAGGGATCAGAACTGTACGAGCGGCTTCATTGGCAGACGGAGGTCCAAAGAACGATTGAACATATGTTGTCACAATAACGATCGGCTTGAAAGAACCCAGAGAAATAAGAGACAGAAGAAATAATCCCTTATTTCTCTTATTTCTCCGTTGTTTCTTATTTCTCTAGCGTCCATTCCACCGGAACGCACCTGTCCGTATTCACGTTTTTCATGAAACGGCAGGATTTCAGGTGGATCGTTACCGCCGAGCGCGTGATGTAGCCTGTGATGGGCTGACGTTTGGATTCCTGCGGCTTGCAGCATCCGGCGAAACGCATCGGCATGTTCACGCCCCCTTCCATGGTAACCGCGACATCGCTTTTTTTGAGACGCGACACGCGCGGAGCGGAGACGGGTTTCGTTATGCGGATCCGCGGCAGAAGGGCGGAGACCTTCTCGGATTCCTGCCCCAGTTTCATAAGAACATCTTCCCGCTCGGCAAACGTGAGGACCTTGCCGTCAACGATCCGAAGCAACGAATAATCCGTATCGAGCGGCGGGAGTCTGTGCTTCTGTAACTCCGCATTGAGGAGATCGCGCCCGCGCGCAACAAATGCATCCCTATGAAGCGAGTAGAGGTACCGCTTGAGTCTCGTGCGGGACGACGCCATCTTCACGAGTTGCATCCATTCTGGGGAAGGCCGCGGGGTCTTGTGCTTCATGATCTCCACAACGTCCCCGTTCTCCAGCTCGTGATCGAGCGGGACGATGCTGCCGTTCACTCTGGCCGCGCGGAAGGAGAGCCCGAGATCGGTGTGGATCTGAAACGCAAAATCCAGAGGTGTAGCACCCTCGGGAAGTTCGACGATGTCCCCTTTCGGGGTGAGGACGAAGATATGGTCGGCCAAGGGCGAGTCCGTTTCGTCGGTCGCCAGCGAATGCTGGCTCGCGAGCACGTTGTGGAGCTGCACGCGATGCATGACATGCACAGCCGATCCCCCCTCCTTATAACTCCAGTGCGCGGCGATACCGAGCTCCGCTTCTCTGTCCATCGACTCCGTGCGAATCTGCACTTCGGTAAAGAGCGCTTCCGGAACGCCGGGGAGTCTCACGAGCGTCGTATGGAGACTCTGGTACCCATTCGGCTTCGGGAAGGCGATGAAATCCTTGAAGCGGTTCGCCACGGGTCTGCCGAGACGGTGGAGGATTCCGAGCACCTGATAACACTCATCCACGGTCGGGACGATGACCCTGAGCGCGAAGAGATCGTGCAGACGGTCGATATGCGTGAGGCTCTTCGCCTTCATTTTCATGGAGATGCTGTAGGGGTGCTTCGATCTTCCCTTGACCCGTGCGGTAATTCCGGCATCGGACAGTGCCGCTTGAAGTTCCTTCGCAGCATTGTCCAGGAAGGCTCCGTACTTCTCCTCCGCCTGCTTCAGCTGGTCACAGATCCGTTCGGCATCGGAGGGGTACACCATGGGGAAAGCCTTGTTCTCGAGTCGCTGCTTTAAGGAGTGGATACCGAGTCTCGCTGCCACCGGCGCAAAGAGACGAAGAACATCGTGGGCGGCGCGCCTCCGTTCGCCTTGGGACATGTCCGAGAGGTGCTCGAGCACCGCACAGCGATCGCAGAGAATGATGAGAATGACTCTGGCGTCATCCGAGACGGAGAGGAGCATGAGTCTCAGGTCCTCGATGGAGTTCCTTCTGTTTTCAAGCGTTACGTGCGAAAGAAGATGTACGACAG
>JBBTTQ010000032.1:0-3790 GCA_038064175.1 Patescibacteria group bacterium | reverse complement strand
TGTGAAGCTTGCGGCGGCACGGGTTACCGCGGACGCGTCGGTATTTACGAACTCCTCATCGTTACCCCGGAAATCGAACAACTGATCGTCAAGCGAGCCTCCAGTACGGACATCAATCAGCTTGCGCACAAACAAGGGATGAAGACTCTTTTCGAAGATGGTTTTGAGAAAGTAATGACAGGGATGACATCCATCGATGAGCTCATGCGCGTTGCGGCTCCGCCGGAACTTCTCTTCTCAAAACGTGGCAAATCGAAAAAATAAAGCGAAGGCGGGCTTGCCTATCAAAGTTCGCCAGGCGACGAAGGCGGGTGTTTCGAAGCGATCAAAAAAGTCCGGTTCCGTTCGACATACGAAGAATGCAAAACCTTCTTTCTACGCGCTCTTTCGGGCGTTCTTTCCATTTTTTGCGGCAACGGGCAATACCCACGTTCGTGTGAGGCCAGAGAAGACTGTTTCTTCGGAAAAGACAGTGAAGCGATCGCGTCCCCGGTCAGAAGATTTCGCCGCCCTCCATCCGGTTCGGAAGAGCGCGCACGGAAACAAACACATCACCCCAGAAGATCTCGCAAACTTAAAAGAATTGTTTCGGGCGAAAGTTTCTGAGCGCAAGAAGGTTGCCACGTTGCCATCCTCCCTGCTCCTCGGGAAAAAAGGAAACGCGGGAAAAACGGCTGCGCCGTCGAACATCGCGGTGCCCGTTGACGGGGATTTCGACCAATCGCTTGAGGAACTTCTGGCCGAAGCCGATACGTCGATCAAGTCGACCATTCTGACGTATCACGAGGGGGGCGATGAGCAGCGGGCGGTTCAGGGCGGTGATATCCCCGCAGTCGCGTCCTTGCCCGCAAAACAAGCTCCCCAGTCCGCGCTGAAAAAATTCTTTTTCATGGGATTGCCCGTGACGTTCGGTTCAAAAGCGAAACAAGGAAAAATCACGTCCGCGACGGCGCCGAAGCAGCGGCAGGAAATGCCGCTCGATATATCGGTCGAGGAAATGCGTCCGTTGAAAGGGCCGGCCACCAAGGCTGCAGCGGAGCCTGAAGACGTCTCCAGAAAAAAAAAGAGCAAGCAGGAGAGCAAAGAGGAGACGACTGTGAAAATTACAAAGAAAGAAACGGCGGCAGATAAAGAGAAAGCGGCAAAGGAAGAGAAAGAACGGGACAAAGCACTCAAGGAAATGGAAGCGGGCGCAAGGCGTCGCCGCACGGCGCTCCGGGCACAGCAACCGTCGGGTCTTCGCCAATTACTCTCAGCCCTGGCGCATTTTGGGCTTGGGAAAGAGAAGACGCTCTTCACACAGAACCTTGCGACGATGCTCAATGCGGGGTTGCCCTTGATCGACGCCATCAAAATTTTGCAAGTCGAAACAAAATCGCGGGGAATGAAGAAGATCATTCAGCACATCCTGGATTCCGTTGAAAACGGAAGCGCGCTCTGGCGGGCCATGGAGGAGCAAAATCTGTTCTCGCCTCATGCCATCTCTCTCATTCATATCGGCGAAGAGGCCGGCAATCTCGCTGAAAATATGGAGTACCTCTCGGTGCAACAGGAGAAAGATCACGCGCTCCGTCAAAAGGTGAAGATGGCGATGATCTATCCGGCGATTGTCATGACACTCATGTTCATCATCGTGATGGGGCTCGGAATCTTCGTCCTTCCAAACCTGATTCAGGTTCTTTTCTCGCTCAACGTCCCGCTTCCTTTCATCACGCGCGTCGTCATCGCATTTACCAATGCCTTCTCCACGTATGGAAAAACGGCGGTGCCCGCCATGCTCGGCGGCATTGTCCTTCTGATGATTCTTGCCAAATTCACGCCTCTCAAGATCGTCACGCAGTGGGTGATCTTCCACATCCCGGGCGTTGGGAAGCTTGCCAAACAAGCCACCATCGCACGGTTCGGCGTGATCCTTGGCGGCCTTCTCAAGGCCGGCGTTCCGCTCGTGGAAGCCCTTCGCTCGCTTGCGGATGTCACACCGATCGCCTCGTACAAGAAATTCTATGTCAAATTGCTTGACCGCGTCAGTCTCGGCGACTCGTTTTCCAAAAGTTTCGCGACGATTCGCGGCAGCAAACGGCTGCTTCCGGTTTCCGTGCAGCAGCTCGTCACGACCGGTGAGCAGTCGGGTTCGTTGGCCGACATCTTGCTCAAGGTGTCCGATATTTACGAGAAGAAAGCGAACGAGACCGCGCAGAAATTGCCGATCATTCTGGAGCCGATGATTCTCCTCTTCATCGGCGCCCTCGTCGGCACCATCGCGCTCGCGATCATCGTGCCGATTTATAGCATTGTGGGAACGGTGGGTCGGGGCTGAATTTGTTTATGTGTTGCTGGTTTACGAATTTTTTTTCAAAATTCATTCCATAACCCGTGAACTCGAAACTCGTACACTCGTAACAATATTTACTACACTCCTGCCATGCAACGAAGTGGTTTTACCCTCATAGAACTCCTCCTCTCCATCTCCATCATTGCCGTGCTCGCCGGCATTTCCGTGCCGCTCTATAGAAATTATTCCATTCACAACGATCTCAGCCTTGTCACGGAGCAAACCATACAGATGTTGGGGAGAGCGCAGATTTTGTCGCAAACCGGAGAGCGGGGGAGCTCATGGGGGTTTCATGTTCCTTCGGGTGTGCTCTATGCGGGTACGAACTATGGAACAAGCGATCCTTCGTACGATGAAGTCTATTCGGTTCCTCCGACGATCAGCATCACAGGATTGACGGACGTATCGTTCGCTCCGCTCACCGGACGTCCAAACGCCTCGGGCGCCATCTTCCTGACATCGCTCACCGGCGAACAGCGTACGGTGACAGTGCGCATCACACAGGAAGGAATCATTATCAATGACGGCGACAAATTGACGATTTGCCACAAGCCGCACACAAGCTCCTGCTCCACGAAGAAGATCCCGGACAATGCATGGCCCGCGCACCAAGGTCATGGAGACACGCAAGGTCCCTGCAGCCCCCTGCAATGCTCATAGGATCACAGGAGAGGATTTGGTCAATGGATACCCTCTCTTTCTGCGACATAAGATACTGTCTATGTTGAATATCCAAACTCTTCGCAAAGGATTCACGCTTGTGGAAATACTGCTCGTGTTGGGCATTGTCTCCGTGGTGGGAGGAATATCCGTTCCCTTGTACCGTGAATTTCAAATTCGCAACGATTTAAACCTTGCCATGGAACAAACGGTGCAGGGACTGCGAAGGGCACAGATTTTGTCCCAAGCGGCGCAGAATGATGATGAGTGGGGGTTCTACGTGCCGGCAGGAACGCTCTATAAAGGAAGGAGTTATGAAACGCGTGATGTGGCGTACGACGAGGTGTACCCGATGCCTTCCAATATCGGCACGACGGGACTTTTGGAAGTTTCCTATGCGAAAACGTCGGGCAAAGCCAATGACACGGGAACAATCACCTTGCATGCCGCGAATGATGAAACCCGCTCCATCGTCGTTGAAGTGATCTCCGAAGGGGTTGCAACAACACTCAATGATAATTTTTCAATCTGTCATCATCCGCCAGGCAATCCTGAAAATTCCAATACACTTTCTATTTCAGACAGCGCGTGGCCTTCCCACGAGTCGCACGGTGACACGCTGGGCGCTTGCCCCGGGGATCCTGACCCCGATTCGGAGGAGAGTTCGAGCAGTTCCAGCAGCAGTGCGGCATCCAACAGCAGCGGCATCAGCAGCGCTCAGAGCAGTGCCGGCGGCGCAAGTTCTGGTGGTGGCAGTTCCGCGGGCGGGGGCGGCGGGGGCGGTTCTTGCGAAGATCG
>JBBTTQ010000031.1:0-2848 GCA_038064175.1 Patescibacteria group bacterium | reverse complement strand
CGGCGGGAATGCTTTTGGCGGATTTCAAAATGCCTTGGCGGGACTTGGCGGAAACATCAGTCCGAGCCGCGCGCTTTGCGCGCGGCGAGGTCAATTCTTCTTCAAATTCGTTATGGTGGAGCTGAGGGGACTTGAACCCCTGACCTCTTGCATGCCATGCAAGCGCTCTAGCCAGCTGAGCTACAGCCCCGCACCAGATGCGCTCATGTTTCACCTTATGAAGGGGAACTACTGTAGCACCTTTGGCGTATGCACATCGGTGCGGGGCAGGCCCCCTTGACTTGCCATGAGCGAGTCCGCCTAGGCGGACGAGTCGAATGGTGCGCCCGATAGGATTTGAACCTATGATCTCCAGGTCCGCAACCTGGCGTTCTATCCGGGCTGAACTACGGGCGCACGAAACCAAAAAGAACAGCAACGAAGCTTAACACTGCCATTCTATAGATACAATGCATGGCTGCCTAAGGAATATATGATCGGGTTTCGCTGTTGGGATAACTTGAGTATCCTCTGCTCCGTGACAACTCAGCAGATGAATTTTGATCGGTACGCCGAAAGAATCCGCAGCGCCAAAAACGCGGAGGAACTGGCAGGCGTGGAGCATGAGATTTTCGGACGGAAGCAGGGGGTTCTCACACTCGCGCTGAAGGAACTCTCGGGTGCGAGCCCGGAGGTCCTGCGGGAGAAAGGGAGAGCGTTGAATGAAGCGAAGAAGATGCTGTCCGATGCAGTCGTCACGCGCAGGACGCAGCTGACGCAATCGCAGCTTGGAGCCCTGAGCGAGAATGACCCGCTGGATATCACCCTCGACCTTCCCAAGCGCGAACGCGGGCATCTGCATTTGATCCCGGAATTCATCCGGAGTATCGAGGAAGTCTTCGGACGAATGGGATTCGACACGGCCGAAGGTCCGGAGATCGAGACCGAGGATTTCAACTTCAATTTTTTGAATATCCCGGAAACGCACGCAGCGAGAGACTCGCAGGATACGTTCAATGTGCACATGGATCATGAACCGAAGGAAACCGGCGACAGGCTGGTGCTCCGGACGCACACGTCCCCCGTGCAGATCCGCTACATGCTGGATCGCAAGCCGCCGTTTCGGATGATCTGTCCCGGCAAGGTCTACCGCAAGGACTCCGATGCAACACACTCTCCCGTGTTCCATCAGTTTGAAGGACTGATGATAGGACAGGATGTGTCGCTTGCGAACCTGAAAGCGGTGCTCATCACGGCGCTCACGGAACTCATCGGAAAGCAGGTGGAATTTCGCTTCCGCACGGGGTTCTTCCCCTTCGTCAAACCAGGGCTTGAGATGGACATGATGTGGCAGGGCGCCTTGGAAGAAAGCCGTGAAGGGAGGTGGCTCGAGATGGGCGGCTGCGGCATGGTGCATCCGAACGTGCTCAAAAACGTGGGGATCGACCCAAAGAAATGGCAGGGCTTTGCCTTCGGCTTTGGCGTGGAGCGGTCGCTCATGATCAAGCATCAGATCCCCGACCTGCGATCGTTCTACGACGGAGACCTGAGATTTTTAAGACAGTTTTAATCCCGCCAGTATGGCTATGCCATTCTGCCCTGATGATGAGCATCTGGCATTTGGCAATTTCTCTAACCCAGAAGAACGCGCAAAAAATGTTTGGATAATGGGAGGCTTGATCGATAGAGATATCCGATGACTCAGAGCAAAGGTGAAGGCGAAGTGTCAGAGCATCTCTGATCGCATTCGGGCGAGTATTGAGAGAATTCAGTTTGGCGAGGGCTTTACTATCACGATACGAAGAGCAACCGAGAACCAGGCGGTTGCCATTCTCGAACAGATCCATGAAGTGGAAGGTCCAAACGGCACGCACTTTTGGTTCGATATCGACGATGGCGATGACGATGGACCGATTCCTCCGTCCGAACCCGTCAGCCCTCAGGAAAACACTCCGGTGATTGCGGGGTGATGGCGGACAGTAGGCACGAAGGATTGCTGCTGTTTTTTAAATTTATGCAAACAGAAGCGCCCTTTCGTAGGCGCGGGTCGGCTGTTCATATGATATTATATTAACACTTGTGAAAAACCGATTCGGTGATCGAATGCGCTATTTTTTTTGCTACGATCAACTGCTAAAAGCGGCCGCCCCGCGCATGCGGGGCGGCCTAGGTTTGGATCCCATACATTGACGTTTCGAACTTTCGTTTGCGTGATCCTTTCAAGTCACGCTGAGAATGTCATCCAAGTCTCCATTGAAAACTGCATCTGTAGCAGACTACCCTCGCCTTCGGCGGCCTGGATCGCCATCAAGCGATCCAGCGTTTCTCCGCCACGATCATCGGTGACTACGACAACAAAACCGTCCGACTCCGAGAAATTCGCATTGGCTTTGTATTCCACTACGAAGTTCCCTTCGTTGTTCCTGGTGACCGTCGCGGTCCCTTTGGAGGGACCCCATGTCTCGTGGATATGCGCCGAAAGCACATCTCCATCCGGGTCATGTGCGACGATGATCACGAACACGGTTTCGCCCGCATGAACGTTAACCTGCTTGCTGTTCACGTTTTCGACAACGGGTGCGTTGTTTTCGCCGCCCCCGCTTCCGATCGTTACCATCACCGTTGCAGTATCCGTCCCGCCGTGTCCGTCATCGACGATGTACCCGAAGGTATCAACGCCGTTGAAATTCACATTGGGAATGTAATCCGCGGTGCCGTTACTGTTGACAGTCACGACGCCGTTGTCTGCAGGATCCTGCGGGTTTGCACTGAACGTCAATGGATCACCGTTGGAATCGGTGGCATTGAGCGTCACAGTGACGGGAGTGTCCTCATCGGTTGTGGCAGTTACGTTTTGAGCATCAGATGG
>JBBTTQ010000030.1:0-5147 GCA_038064175.1 Patescibacteria group bacterium | reverse complement strand
CTGCGCGCTTGGGAGAAACAATGTCCGGAGCACCCCGACTGCTGCTGCGACTCGTCGCCGCCGCTTGAATGCACTTTCGCGCAGTGCTCACAGTGAACGGAAGACATCGGGAACACGGGCGTCATGGTCATTTCCATGTGTTCCTCGTACGGCGCCGGCATGTCCCGAGCAAATGCCATCGGCATCATGCAGAAGTTGCCGATCATGGCGTGGACGGCAAGGCCGGTGCTGAGCAGCATCTTCATGCTTATGGTTGGACAATGACAGTATAGAGGTCGGCAGAGATTTTAAAAGGTGATTGTAATACAAAAAGAAGCGCACGGAAGCTGGCGCGCCCGGCAATCCCGAATACGCCATCGGCTCGGTGGATGAGAGCGGCCACGTGACGCTGAATCCCGACGCAGAAGGAATTGTTGATGACGCGTACATCAACGAAGAGAAGCAGCGACAGATGGAGACGATGCGCAGGCGCCGCGCCCTCTATACGCCCATCCGTCCGCCGATTGATCCGACGGATCGCATCGTCATTGTCGTGGATGACGGCATCGCGACGGGGTCCACAATGCTCGCAGCTCTCCATGCCATTCGCCAGAAGAAACCGAAGAAGCTCATCGTCGCCATCGGCGTCGCGCCGCAGGAATCCATCCAACGTCTTGAGAAGGTCGCAGATGAAGTTACCTGCCTGCAAACGCCCGGCTGGTTCATGGCAGTCGGACAATTCTTCGAGGAGTTTCCGCAGGTGGAGGATGAAGAGGTGGTGGAGATATTGCGGGGCAATGCCTGATCATCATTCCGTCCGCAAAAACTTCAGGAACCAATCCTTCGCCAGCTCGGCGACCTGTTCCAGCGTCGCCGCATACAGCCGCCCGGCGAGGAGATCGATATGGAAGCGGGTCTCGTACGTCTGATCCTCTTCCGGCGTGAGGAGATCAAAAAGCAGGGTGGCGATGCCCGCTTTGTTGAGCACGTCCGCGACGTACTGATTCCTCGGGCTCAGGCGGCTGCTCCCCGTGCCGTGCGCGAAGATGACGAGTCCCGCAGCGCCTTCCGGAATTTCGAGAATCCCGGGGAGCGTCACGTCATCTGCCGCGATGCGGACGTCTTCTGCCATTTTCTGATAGTCTAGCGGTTCCCCGAAGGGATAGTATAAACATCGATGCCTTTTATGGAACTCCCCCACACCGGCGACATGCAGTATCGCGTGACAGGAGCCACGGAGCGGAAAGTGTTTGAGGATGCAGCCAGGGCGCTCTTCTCCACGATCACGGATCTCAAGACGATAGAGCCGAAGGAGGAGCGACGGATCGAGGCGTTCGGACAAGTGGATAAGGAGCTCTTCATCAACTTCCTCCGCAAAGCGCTCGATCTCTTCAACGATGACGGTTTCGTTGCTCGTGACTGCCGCGTGACAACCTTCGCCATCAATGGCGGTGACTGGCTCTGCTCGTTGCAGGCGACACTTTCCGGCGAACGTTTCGACTCAAAGAAACATCCATACCGAACCGAGATCAAGGCAGTGACGTACCACGGCACCGAACTGAAAGAGATGAAGCAAGGATGGGAAGCAACATTCACTCTCGATCTTTGATGCAGAAGACAGAACTTACCGTCGGCGGCGTCCGTCTCGTGCAGCGCACGGCAAACTCTTGGGAGATTCCGAAGGAAGGCGGCATGCGCGTGCCCGGGCGCGTCTACGCCTCCAGAAAAATGCTCGAAGAACTGGAGCACGACCGCGCGCTAGAGCAGGTGAAGAACGTAGCCTATCTCCCCGGCATCCTCGACGTGTCCCTCGGTATGCCTGACATCCACTGGGGTTATGGTTTTCCCATCGGAGGAGTGGCTGCAACCGACATCGAAACCGGTGTCATCTCGCCGGGCGGTGTCGGCTACGACATCAATTGCGGCGTGCGCTTGCTCCGCAGCAATCTCCGTCTGGAAGATGTGAAGCCGAAGGTGCGCGACCTCGTCGTCGCACTCTTCGCCATGATTCCCACCGGAGTCGGTTCCGAGGGGGCGGCCGGCACGCTCAGCATCGAGGAGGTGGATCGTATCCTGAACGGCGGGGTCGGCGTGATCATTCGCAAAGGGTTCGGCACGCCGGAAGATCAGGAATGGATCGAACAACAGGGATTCCTCTCGTGGGCGGATGCTTCGGCGGTATCCGACAAAGCGAAACAGAGAGGCAGTAAGCAGCTCGGATCGCTCGGTTCGGGCAATCACTTCCTCGAAATACAAGTCGTCGAGGAGATTTTCGACGAAGAGGCCGCGCGGGTCTTCGGGCTCGCGAAGGGCATGATCACCGTCCTTATCCATTCCGGTTCTCGAGGACTCGGGTACCAAGTCTGCGACGATGCGGTGCATGCCTTCACGACAATTGGAAAGACAAAGTACGGCATCGAGCTTCCCGACCCGGAACTCTGCTCCGTACCGCTCCATTCGCCGGAGGGACAGCAATACTGGGCGGCGATGGCCGCCGCCGCGCACTTTGCATGGAGCAACCGGCAGGTGATGACGCATGTCGCCCGGCAGGTGTTTCGCGAGACGCTGCGCATATCGGATCGCACGCTCGGCATGGATCTCGTCTACGACGTCTGCCATAACATCGCGAAGAAGGAAGAACATGTGCTTCACGCTGAGCGAGGCGCGAAGCGCCGAGTCGAAGTGTGCGTGCATCGCAAGGGGGCGACCCGCGCTTTTCCGCCGGGCCATCCGGATCTGCCGGAGGTGTACCGCGAGACAGGCCAGCCCGTCCTCATCCCCGGCGACATGGGACGGGCAAGCTACGTCCTCAAGGGCACGCAGAAAGCGATGGAAGAGACATTCGGAAGTTGCTGCCATGGCGCGGGACGGGTGATGAGCAGGCACGCCTCTATGCGCGCTTGCAAAGGGAAAAATTTGCGCGACGAAATGGATCGGTTCGGCGTGGAAATCCGCGCGCACGGCTACCGAACGATCGCCGAGGAGATGCCGCATGCGTACAAAGACGTGTCCGAAGTGGTCCAGGTGATGCATGACGAGGGCATTTCCCTGAAGGTGGCGAAACTTCGTCCGCTCGGGGTGATCAAGGGATGAAGTATGATCGGAAGTGCATCGATTCCATGCGTCCATGCAGAACGTGCTATGGTACCATACGATCTCTCACCATGATGATCCGGCCAGAATCCCTGTTGGCCATACTCACGCGGAAGGTGCAGTCCCATGCGCAGGATCGGTCCCGGCACCTGATCTGTCCGTCACGCCGGACCCGTACCAAGCTCTGCGCACTCAAGGATGGACGCAGAAAATGCAGCGGCACTCCTCTCCTCACACTGTTGTTCCTCGGCGGATTTCTTCCGGCTGTTGCACACGCCCAACTCGGGAGCAGCGGCATGACTCGCGCCGAGTTCGTTCGTCTCGTCATGGAGGAACAAAGAATACCCGCCTACGGCGGCTCACGCTGCTTCACCGATGTCGTCCATCAGAGCTTCGCGCCGCATGTCTGCGCGGCCAAGCAGTACGGCATGGTCACCGGCGATCCGTCCGGCCGATTCCGGCCGAACGATCGCATCCTGTTCATTGAGGCTGCGGCCGTCGTGGTGCGAGCGGAAGGTACAGCCGTACCGTACGACCCTCTCTGGTACAGACCGTATCTGGATCAGATCGGCGAATGGAATGCCTACCCGGCTTCCCTGTATAATATTTTCGATGCCATCACCGGGAGTCAGGCATTGGAAATGATCGAAAAAGCGCGAAGCCGGGGACAGGGTGCCGGTACGCAGAGGGGCATCGCTCTTCAGGTGACATCATCCGATGACACGCCGAAACCCGGGGATCGCGTCACATTCCGCATCCGTCTGGAGAACACGAGCACTCGTGATCTGAGGGATATCGACATGTCTGCGTTGTTGGATACTGACATGGACTATGTTTCCTCAAGTGACGGAGGAGCCGAATCCCGTGGAGACGTGGAGTGGAACAACATCCGCATCAATGCACGCAGCAGCAAAACCATTCATCTGATCGTCGAGATCAACCATGATGCGCGCGACGGCGACACGCTGCGGCTGAGAGTCCATGCGGAAGGCAAAGCGGCTTCGAAAAGCATCGAAATATCCGATCAAGATGATGAGGAGGAAGTGAGGATCGACATGAACGATACGCCGGATCCCGTCCGAGCGGGAGAAACGATCATGTATAGGCTCACGCTGGAAAACCGGGAGAACGACCTGGTGCGCGTGACGCCCATGGCATTCCTCGATGAGGACATGAGCTTCATCTCGGCCAGCGACGGCGGCCGGCGATACGGCGATACGGTCGTATGGGATTCCCTGAATCTGCATGAAGACGAGGGGCGAACACTCACGCTGTGGGTACGAGTGGATGACGATGCGCACAACGGAGACAGCGTGCGGTTGCGTGTGGAAGCCAACGGGAATGAAGAGAGCGAGATGACGGAAGTCGAGAACGGCCGGACTTCCGGCAACGACGTGCGCGTCAGCATCACCGATTCCCCCGATTTTGCGTGGCGCGGCGATCAGGTCACGTACCGGATCACGATTGAAAACCTGGAGAACCGCGACATCACCGTCGACGCACGCGCGATTCTGGACGAGCATACGCACTTCCTCTCCGGGTCGGACAATGCCGAACTCGAAGGAAGCGATGAGGTGCTCTGGGAGAATCTCCGAATCAATGGAGATGGCAGCCGTACGCTCTCCCTGACGGTTCGTGTCAGCCACGCCGTCGACGAAGGCGATACCCTGCGCTTGCGGGTTCGAGCCGGGGATGACGAGGATACCGAGACAACGCGTATAGAGTGATCCCTGCCACTGCGACGGGTGGGCGCTCAGGGTCTTCTTGTGTGGGACAGGACTCTCCGTGTCTTTCGTATCCTTTAAAAAGCCTCCATTCATCCAATAAGCCATCAATATTTGCATTGTGATGGAAGGTCAATTTTGCTATACTATATTCGTCATCGTTGATGACAATCTTCACTGATTGCAATCTCCGGTGACCAAAACAAACACCGTCTCTCCGCAAGGTCAGGCGGTTTTGTTTATGTGCTCGTGGGAGGGCAACCTACGGTTTCCCTCCCACGAGCCAACCCTTCCCTGAGAAGTGGCCGCTCCACCCCCCCAGCAAGTGCGGGGCTTCGCGGCAGTTTTTTT
>JBBTTQ010000029.1:0-1614 GCA_038064175.1 Patescibacteria group bacterium | reverse complement strand
CCCGAAATCCACCCATCAACATGTCGAGAGGAAAGAAGAAGAGACGCCGCCAGCCGCGGGCAAGGTGCGCATTCGTGAAGAGACGCGCATAGGGAGTGGAATGCTTCGGAATCCCCTTCGTGAGAAGCGGGATGAACTTGAGCGCGCGCTTCCGGAAGTGGCTTCCCATAATGGGCTCGAAGACGATCTGCACGTGCCCGCGCATATTTGCTTTCGGGTACCGCACGAGAGCCGAGGTGATGCCTGCGATGCTGTCGATGGTTTTCCGGCTGGAGAGATCGATGAATTGCGGATGGCGCTTGATGGGGAACACTTCCGGTTCCGTGAGCGCCAAATCCACGGAAAGGACGACTTCGCCGTCGCGCACGGCAAACGGATCCGTTGTTTCCTGCTCGATCTCGGCATCCGGGAACTGTGCGTAGAGCTGGCTTTCGACGAGAGCGGCCGCCTTCGCAGTCGACCGCGAAAAGAGCCCGATCTTGCCCCCACTGAAGCCGATCTCGAGGCCGATCTTCGCATCCCCGCCCTTGAGCGAATGGAGCGCGCTCAAGACCGTTTCCATCATGAGGGGACCGCGCTCGGACGTGACGTCGTCCTGATCCGGTACGGAAGGACGGATGCGCAATAACGTTGTTTCTTCCCACATATGAGGGTTTTACTGTACTGGAGCCATACAGAAGTGCCAAGAGATTGATGGATCGTTCCTCGTTGGCTCGTTACGCGTTTCTCGTTCTATGACATAACGAACAACAAGGAACGCGCAACGATCAGTCCTTTTGTAATATCCACGGCGTCTTTACGAAGATCTCAGAAGATCCCCCACCAGATCGAGCGCCACCGCATTGTAACCATAATCCATTCGCATGGGGCCGAGGATGCCGATGACCCCCTCAAACCCGCGCGTATCGTAACGCCTTACCATGAGACTGCAGCTCTGGATCTGCGGGAGCACGTGTTCATCACCGATGTAGTACCGGATTTTCTCGTCGATTTTGAGGGCTTCCAGAAGGTTCGTGAGCCTCTCTTCGAGCACCTCCACCACCCCGCTCGCAAGCGACGCATCCATCAGAAACTCCGGCTGCTTCAACGCATGCGCGAGGCCTAAGTAGTAGATGCGATCTTTGTGCGGGACAGTCGCAAACGCGACGTTCGGGATCATGTGCGAAAGAAGCGCCACCGCTTCGTACGCCCGCTCCTGATCCTTGCGCTTCAGGTACTGATCCTTGAGCGAATCGAACTTCTGCCGCACCTTCTTTTCGTGAATCGTCGGCTTCATGAAATCCTCCACGTACACGCGGTACCCCCTGGCCGTCGGGATCCTGCCGGCAGAGACATGCGGCTGCCCGATGAAGCCCTCATCCGCCAGCACCTGCATCTCGTTCCGGATGGTCGCGCAGGAGACGTTGAAATACCCGCAATCGATAATCTGCCGCGATCCCACGGGAATGGCGGTTTCGACGAACTGATCAATGATGGCCGCGAGCAGCTTGCTCTGACGCTCGTTCATACGTTCAATATATCACTCTTTACGAGAGAGTGCCAGACAGGAGCGAACAAAAAATGGGTCATGACCAAAATGTGTGGAGAACATATCCAGGCATCCATGCGCAGATC
>JBBTTQ010000028.1:0-4112 GCA_038064175.1 Patescibacteria group bacterium | reverse complement strand
CAGCTTGCTGCGGAAAAGAGAGTCCAGAGCTTGCTCTGGGGTTCATACCAATGATAGTATTTTTTGAATTTCGCGAAGACTTTTCACGACAAAGTCGGCATTTTTACCGGCGTCTTCCGGCGTGTACTCCGTCTCGACGAGGATGGATTTCATGCCGGCGGACTTTGCGGCGGCGATATCAAAACTCTGATCGCCGATGTAGACGGACGTCTTCGGGTCGATACTCAGCCGGTCTGCGGCGAGCAGGAGAGCGTGGGGATGCGGTTTCGGGAAAGCGCCCATATCATCCGCCGTGACGATCGTCTCAAAATGATTGTGGAACGGCAAACGTTCCTCGATGGCTTCCAGATATGTTTTCCAGGAACCTGTCACGAGTCCCAGAGGAGAGGAAACCTGAAGCGTTCTCAGCAGCAGTTCCGCTCCCGGATACCACTCGACGCTTGTTCGGAGCAGTTCCATGTAGCGCTTATCGCGCCCGGAGCGGATCTCATGTTTTTTCTCCGGATCAATGCCGAATTCTCGTATCCACTCCGAGATCGAATCACCCGAACGATAGATCTCGGCAAATCGCCTCGGTGTCAGCGTCGCTCCGTATCCGCGGATCGTATCGATCACGGCCCGCTCGTAGAGCTTGATCGTGTTCATCAGTGTGCCGTCGAGGTCGAAGAGAATGGCGGAGTATTTCATAAGGATATCCTTGAGCAAAATATCAAGAACCAAAAATCAAATTCCAGTTGGTTCTTGGCGTTTGGTTCTTGAGATTTATTTTCATCATACTTCCACAATAACTGGGATCATCATCGGCTCCCGGTCGAGTTTGCGGTCGAAGTAACGATAAAGAGCTCCCGTAACGGCGGACTTGAGTTCCTTCCTGTCCGTCTCGCCGCGCGCGAGTGCGTCCTCGTACGCTTTGCGCGAGGTTTCGATCACTTCACGCGTGATCGTCTGCTGCTCGGAGCCGTAGATGAGGCCTCGCGAGAGAACGTCGGGGTCGGCGACGAGGCGCTTGCTGTCAGCGTAGGCGCGGAAGAGGAGCACGATCACGCCGGCGTTGCTCATGATTTTCCGGTCGTTCAAGACCCGCTGGCCTTCGCCGGCGGATCCGCGCCCGTCGATGATGACGTCATTGGCCGTGAGTTTCGTTTTACTCTTCCTTGCCCCTTCACTGTCGAATTCCAAAATCTCTCCGTTTAGAAGCAGATGGATCTTGTTGTCCGGGTAGCCGATTTGTTTAGCGAGATCCGCGTGGCCCGCTTTCATGTGCGGTTCGCCGTGCTCGGGGATGACATGCTTCGCGCGCACGAGCTGGTGCATGAGGAGGATGTCATTCGCGTATCCGTGTCCCGTCGTGTGGAGCGCGAGTTCCTGATTCGTCTTCACGACCGCACCCTTGAGGTGAAGGTTATTGACGACCTTGGCGACCGCGCGCTCGTTTCCGATGATGGGGTTACTGCTCAAAATTACGGTGTCTCCTTTCTTGACGGAGACATGACGGTGCGTGCCGAGGCCCATGCGGGCGAGACCCGCGGCCTCTTCGCCCTGACTTCCGGTCGTGATGATCAAGACTTCGCGATCAGGGAGTTTGTCCATGCCGGGACCGACCTTGCGGATGACGCCGCGAGGAGCCTTGATGTGACCGAGTTGCTGCGCGATCTCGACATTCGTCTCCATGCTCCGGCCGGAGATGTACACTTTCCTGTTGAGCGCGCTGGCGTGTTCGATGATCTGCGCGATGCGGTTCAGGAGCGAGCTGAAGGTCGAGACGACGACCCTGCCCTTGGCGTCGCGGATGAGCCCTTTGAGAGTTTCCGATATTTCCCGTTCACTCTTCGAGTTCCCGGGCTTCAGAGCATTCGTGGAGTCCGCGATGATCGCGAGAACGCCCGCGTCGCCAAGCTGTGCAAGTCTGTGAAAGTCCGCAGGGGGCTCGTTCATCGGAGTGAGGTCGAATTTGAAGTCGCCCGTGTGGACAATGGTTCCGTATGGGGTATGCAGCGCGATCGCTGCGGAATCCGGAATACTGTGCGTGACGCGCAGGAATTCCACTTCCACTTTGCCGATGCGGATTTTCTCTCGGAAATTGACCGTGTGGAGATTCGCACGCTGAGTCATATGCTCTTCGTCCAGTCGTTTCTTCACCATTGCCATCGTGAGGCGCGTTCCGTAGCACGGAGGATAGTGGAGAGCGGGAAGGAGATGCTGCACCGCGCCGATATGGTCGAGGTGGCCGTGCGTGAAGAGCACCGCTTTGATGCGGTTCTCTTTCCCCTTGAGTCCGGACATATCCGGAATCAGATAATCGATGCCGAGCATGTCCTCGTCCGGGAACTGCAGCCCGAGATCGATGATGTAGATATCCTCATCGACTTCGATGACGAAGCAGTTGCGTCCGACTTGTTCAAAGCCCCCCAGCGGGTAGACCTTGAGATGAATGTTGCGCCCCGGCGCTCCTTGAGGAACGGACAGCAGCGGCTGATGTACGGGACGTTGTCCTCTGTTCCCCCTGCGTCGGAATCGGAAAAAACGCTTGGGCTGTCTTCCTTGCCCACCTCCACTCCCTTGGGAGCCAGAGGGGGCGGGTCCTCCTGCGTCCGCCGCGGCGGACTTTGGGAGGACAAGCGGCCGTACGGGGACTTGCCCCGGGCCGGTTCCTTGTACCATGTTCATTTCGGTAAATAATTGAATGTCTCCAGTCTACGCCCGGAAAGCCGTCCTGGCAATGGCATTTTGCAAGGATATCTATTTTTTGGCTTCAGTTCAATGTTTTTTTAGTTTTAAAAGTGGAACAAATTCCGGCGAAGAGAGCCGCTATTGTTTGTATTGTATCATTCGTTATCCGCACCCTACTCAAAAATCTTTAGAAGTGTTGCGGAGAGCAAGAAGGGCAAAAAAATAGCAAGAAGGGCACGTTGCCCTCTTTGCCTTCTTACCCTTAACCCTTGCTCCTTGCCCTTCAGGGGACTTCTCCGGTAGCCTTCCCATCCGATGGATGTCACGATCCAGACGGGCCGCACCAAAACATCCTCCGGGGTCGGTTTGGTCGCGCTTTCGTTAACGTCGGAGAATGGAGAGCAGGCGTGTCTGCTTCTTCAGATTGAGGCGAGTCCCAAGGACGCAAAAACATTGGAAGAGGAGTGCACGACCATCGTGAACAATGCCCTTTTGGAGTCCCAGGGGGACAGCTGGAACAGGCTCGACGGTACGCTGAAGGAATTGAACGGTCTCTTCAAAGGGTTGCTCGTTGCGGAGTCCGTGGATAACGTCCACGCGCTCCTGGCCATCGTCGACACAAAACTCATGCTCCATATTTCCCACGCCGGGCGCGCGGAGGGGTACCTCGTCCGCGGTGGCTCCGCGAATCAGATTACGGAATTCAGCAGAGGAAAGCCAAGTCCTTCCTTCGTTCACATCTCGAGCGGGCAGCTTGAACCCAGGGACACAGTCGTCGTTTCGACCCAACGCCTCCTTCGCATCATCACCCCGGCGCAGCTCGCGCAGCTCGCGCAACGGGGGGATCAACTGATCGACGAAATCCAGATCAAAATGGAAGGAGAGCACGAGACAGCCGCCTTCGCGACGATTCTGGTCCCTGCGAAACGCGGCGTCGCCGAAGTGTCCGAATCCCGTCCCGTCCTTTCGAGCCGCCGCAACGGTCGCCGCCCCCCAGGGGGGTTCTTCCTGCCGGGCATGCGTTCCTGGCTTCCCCCGCTTGCGTCGTTTGGAAAGAAAGGGAGGGAAGGCATTGCCGGTTTATCCGGCTTCACGCAATCGGTACGCGCATTCCTTACATCCTTCATGGCGGACCTGAAGCATCCCAAACGAAAGCGCAGAGCGCATCTCCTGCTTCTGGCCTCCGCGGTGGCCGCTTTCCTCGTCATCTGGATGGTGGTGCGGCTGTCTACGAGCAGTCAGAGGAGCAAGACCAGATCCGAGCTCGAGGATCTGGTGCAGCAGATCAATACCGAGATCCGGACGGCAGATAATCGCAGGCTCACCGGAGATATCGATTCCGCCAACGCCATTCTGGAGCGCGCGGAGGAGCGGGCGAAGCAGGTGATGGATAGCGAGAGCGGTCTCTTCCGCGTCGAAGCCCTGGATCTCCTCGACCGTAT
>JBBTTQ010000027.1:0-5536 GCA_038064175.1 Patescibacteria group bacterium | reverse complement strand
TTCTGTCTAATTCACCCCCAGTACTGTTCGGTTTGTTCGGTTTACCCCCCCCCCCAAAAAAAAGCACTGTAACATTTGTCACATTCAGCCCCCTCAAAACCTTCTAGATTCCCTCGAATTGGTCTCTGACCCACCCTCCTCAGCCCATCGCGTTCGACCCCCCGAAAGGGCCTTCAAAATTCGCTCACGGGTTGGTACTGGACTCTCCCTCTCCGCCATCACGGGCATCCGACCGTTCTGCCTACAGACTACAAATCCTTGGAAGATCCATAGTTGACTCTCTTGGAAAATACTATCAAAGGAGGTAAGTACACTGGATATGAAGCTGAAATAACTGATTTTAGAGGTTATGGATGGTTACCAAATCCTAAAGTGAAAAAGGTACATATAGACCCGATCAAAAAGCTTATTTCTGTGCACATTGATAGAGATAAACTACTGTAGAGCAATTTCTTTCGATCCGAGTCCGAAGACGGTAACGACCGACAGCTGTTCGCCATTGAGTCGCCAGGTATCCTCGATGATGGACATCAGTTCGTCACTCACGATCACGCAGCCCATACTCTCGAAACGGACGTCTTGAGCGAGCATCCGCTCACTATAGGCGTGCCCGTGGATGCCGTAGGGAGAGTTTGTCGTGCTATCACGATAGAGTCGCAGGAAGTGACCGTTCGGCCCGAAGGTGATGCGGTCTGCCTTGATATGAAGCGATTTTGCGACCCAGGACTCCTCGGGCGTCGTCGCGTCGTACGTTCTGCCGATGTAGCGAACTACTCTTCGCTGACCGGTCGCCACTTTGAATTCGAGATACACTCCATCCGGGTGGATCAGGTATCCCATATTGTCGTTCGTATCAACGATGAGCCGGTCACCCACCTCGGGTTTCCAGGTATCGCGGGGCACGGACGTGAGAAGCGTCACGGGAGTGGAAATGCCCAGGACAATACTGAGGACGTTGGTAGCAAGAGTAATCAAAGTAAAATACTGTATACTATTTACATAGTAAGTCAATGATCTGAAATGGCTCCAGAAAGCCAAATACCAGTGTTTCCGTACTTCTCAGCGGTTTTGATCAATTTTTGTATACAATAAATGAGACTTCCCTTCCTGCAAGACGACTCCGTTGGCATGCTCGGCCAAAACCATACAATGCGGCAATGCCAGAGCGCCTTCGCCATGAACCGGTTCTGCACAGCCGCGAGGAATCGGAAGTGATGCGACTTTTGAGTCCAAAACCGGGTGACATGGTACTGGATGCCACGCTCGGTCTCGGCGGACATGCGCTGGGATTTCTGGAGCGAATCGGAAGCGGGGGACGGCTCACCGGACTGGATCTCGACCAGGAAAACCTTTCTGTTGCCAGGGATCGCCTTTCCGCATTTTCGAAACAGATCGACGTACGTCACGGCAATTTCCGCGACCTTCGGGATCTTCCGCAATTTGACATCATTTTAGCCGACCTCGGTCTCAGTTCGCCGCATCTCGACGATGCGTCACGCGGGTTCTCCTTCCGGACGGACGCGCCGCTCGATCTCCGCTTTGACCGTACCCGCGGGCGTACGGCGGCTGAATTTTTGGAACGAGCCTCCGCGGACGAGATCACGCGCGTTTTTCAACAGTACGGCGAATTCAGCGGCGCTCACAAACTTTCTCACGCGCTGAAGAAAGGTCCGAGAGTTTCGCAGACAACAAGGGAATTAAAGGCTCTTGCTGAAGAAGTCTTCGGCTATCGTGCGCAGGCCCTCCTTCCGCAGATATTTCAGGCGCTTCGCATGCGAGTGAACGATGAGCCGGGGGCACTCGCTGATTTCCTGGAAGAAGCCCCGTACAAATTGAACGTCGGGGGCAGATTGGGCATCATCAGCTATCACTCGCTGGAGGATCGAGCGGTGAAAACAGCTTTTCGAACTCTTTCGCAGCCTGTGATTGATCCTGCGACGGGAAGAACGCTTCAGAATGCGGCGTTCACTCTCCTTACCAAGAGACCCGTCCGTCCCTCCGAGAGGGAGATCAAACGGAACCCGCGTTCCCGCAGCGCGCTCTTTCGCGTCCTTCGTCGCACTGCTTCTTGAAATCTGCTACACTCTTTTCCGCTCGTGCTTTCGAAATTTTTCACACCATCGGACATTCCTCATCGCTCGTCCCTTGGGCGACTCGTCAATCAGAGTACGGCTCTGCTGATGTTTTCCATCGGTTCTCTCATCCTCCTGTTGGCGATGCTCATTCTGTTTCATGAGAATGCCAATGCGACCAAGGGGTACAGACTTCGCGCCCTGGAACGGGAACGCTCTCTTCTGCTTCTGGAGGAGGAAGTTTTGAATATGCAGATTGCCGAATCACAGGCGATGGAAAAATTGCAGAATGACAAATTAATCCAAGTGATGGTTACCGTTCAGAAGCCCCGCTATATCGACACGGATGTGCCGGTGGCGCTGAACGACTAAGCAGTAAAGGAAATAGAGGAAATAGAGGAAATCCATCACGCCACCCGAAGCTGCACTGTGTTGATCAATTGCTCATGCGCTTTTGCATCGGATACAACCACCACTCTGTCTCCCGTCTGGAGCAGTCCCGATCCGCGCGCCTGCGCCAGCGCTTCCGTGACGGTGCTCTCGGGATCTGCACTGAATTTCAGGCAGTAGGACATCACGCCGTACGAGAGTGCTAATTTTCGCTGAACGTCCGGCATGTCCGTAAAGGACAAAATGGGAATTCGTGGACGGAATTTAGAGAGATCCCGCGCGGACTGCCCTGTTCTCGTGAAGACGATCAATGCCTTGGCGCCGGTGGATTCCGACAAGGTGCATGCCGCTTCTGCTCGCGCCTGGCGATCGGTGAGAACCGCATCGGACGTACGTGTTCCGAAACGAAGCAGATGTTCTTCGGTTGCGCGGAGAACGCGATCCATCGCCTCGAGCGCAATGACGGGGTGTCTGCCCGCAGCCGTTTCCCCCGACAGCATCGTGGCATCGGTACCCGTCACGGCGGCGTGAGCGATATCCGTCACCTCCGCCCTTGTCGGTGTGGCATTGATGATCATGCTCTCCAGCATATGGGTGGCAATGATCACGGGTTTTCCGATTTCCCGGGAGCGACGGACAATCTCGTCCTGAATGACCGGAATTTGCTCGAAAGGCAGTTCCGCGCCGAGGTCTCCTCGCGCGATCATAATGGCATCCGCCGCATGGATGATTTCGACGATGTTCTCGACGGACTGTTTCGTTTCAATCTTTGCAACGATTTCCGTGTGTCCTTTCTTCTCCGCAATAAACGAACGAACGGCTTCGATATCGTCGCGATTCCGGATGAAGGACAGGGCGACAAAATCAACGTTCCGCTCCATGCCGAATGCTATGTCCTTCCAATCCTGATCGGTGATGGATGGAAGATCGACATTCGCTCCCGGAAGATTGATATGACGCCTGGATCCAATCTTGCCGTCCTGTCGCGCGCGCGCGACAACATCGCCATTGGGATGAATGCGCACAATATCGAACATGATCTCGCCGTTATCCAGGAGAATCCTGTCCGTTTCGCGCACATCATTGCCAAATCCGCTGTAATTAACGGTAATCGTTTTTTTATTCGCGGATGATGACGTCAGCGCGGAAGAAAAAATAACTTCTTCGTCCTTCGCGACCGGTATGGGATTGTCCGTGTCTCCGGTGCGAATTTCCCCTCCTTTCGTATCGATCATGATCGCGCACGCTGTCTGTTTTGTGCGCACGCGACGCTCATTCCATGCGTGAATAGCTTGGATGGCTGCACGATGTTTCTCCGGTGAGCCGTGGGACATGTTGATCCTTGCGACATTCATGCCGGCATGCAGAAGCGCTTCCATCACGGGAGTATCCGAGCTCGAGGGGCCCAAGGTGCAGATAATTTTTGTGAATCTCATCTTTGTGCGAGGAGAGCCGCCTTTCCATACTATTATGTCATGTTTGATGAATTTTACAATATTTTACGAAGCGACAGTTTTATCAAAAGGTGATATGATAGTGAGATGCCTGCGAAACAAAAAAAGACAGCAAATCGGCTCGTCCTGTTAACAACCTTTGCTGTTTTCGCGGGGCTCTTTTCTGCTGTGCAGTGGTCTGAGGAGAGCCCGCTGCTGATCACACAAAAGCAGATTGCGTATGGATATGATCCTCCTCCACCGCCCCCTGCGTCATCGACCACCTCAGCAAGAGCTGTGCCTCGCGGTTCGCCCGCATCGGCATACAACACCTCCACACCCACGCAGCCGACCGCCGGGGGACCTCCGTCTTCGGTGCCCCTGACCTGCGGCAACGGCAATTTGGATAAAGGGGAAGAATGCGATTATGGTTCCAGGATCAACGGTCTTCGAAACTGCACGAAGGAATGCACCCTGTATTTCTGCGGCGACGGAGTCATTTCCGTCCAATCCGGCGAGGAATGCGAAGTGCAGATTCTCGATGTGGAATCGTACGACGAAGATACGAAGACAATGGTACAATCAGTAGAATTCGTTACGCCGGTCTGCGGCAAGTACTGCACGCCTCCGGTCTGTGACAGAACAGGGGAAACGGACCTGCGGAAATGCACCGGGGGGTGCCGCTGGAAGTTTCAGGACAAGTGCCCGTTTGAAGTGACGCCGCTCACGCAGCAAATGATCGATAAAATTCTCGGGAGATCCGCTTCCTCCGGGTCGCAGTCGTCACCTTCGGGACCTGCTGTTAAGGGCGCTACGGTCGAAAGCCAGCAGAAAGCGCTTCAGTCTTTATTCCACTCCGCATGCGGCAACGGTCGCGTTGATAGCGGAGAATCATGCGATCAGGGCGAACAGAACTCCGACTTCATTCCGAATGCCTGTCGCACAAATTGCACATTGCCCCTCTGCGGAGACGGCGTGACGGATTCGGTCTTTGGGGAAGTGTGCGATCAGGGACTTGAGAATTCCAATGGTAAACCGGACACGTGTCGATTCGCATGCACTCCTCCGATCTGCGGTGATAATGTTCATGATAGCAACGAGGAATGTGACGGAACGCCGGGATGCGATAAACAGTGTCTGCTTTCGGGCATCGACCGGAAACAGGTACCGTGCGGCAACGGCCTTCTGGATGAACATGAGCAATGTGACGACGGCAATCGAAAAGCCGGCGATGGTTGTTCGCTTACATGCCAAAATGAAACGAGCGTTTGCGGCAATCACATCCTGGATCTCGGCGAAGAATGTGACGACGGGAACACGCGCGATGGTGATTTTTGTTCGCGTTTTTGCGTCCTGGTACGCAAGACGTGCGGCAATGGATCTGTTGATATCAACGAACAGTGCGACGAGGGAAAGGCCAACTCAGATTCGGAACCTGATCACTGCCGCAAAGACTGCACGCGGCATCGTTGCGGCGACTCCGTTCTCGATAGTGAAGAAGAGTGCGATGACGGAAATGACATCAGTACCGATAACTGTACGGCGCAGTGTCAGTTGCCTGTTTGCGGCGACAACTTCGTCCAGGCAGGCGAACAGTGTGACGACGGCAATGACAAACGTCATGACGGCTGCGGCACGCTG
>JBBTTQ010000026.1:0-10253 GCA_038064175.1 Patescibacteria group bacterium | reverse complement strand
CGATTTATTGGTACTTTTTACCATTGGTCAACAAATTTTAGAAATATCGCAAAAAACTCTTTGATTCAACGGTGATTATTTACGCCTTCAGCGTCCCTTCTTTCGAGATATCACCTTTGCTGACAACTTTGATCTGCGTCATATCCGGCGAAGGAGCTTCCACCACTGCTTTGGGGGCATCCTCGGGCTGTTCATTGCCTGTGAAGCGGAGTTTCTCGAGAGCCAACATCGTCGCCTGCGCGTTCACGAGCTTGTTCCTGGTTCCGTAGCGCTTCGAAAGCACGTTTTTGACGCCCGCGTGATCGAGGATCACACGGAGCGCGCCGCCGGCGATGATACCCGTGCCATCGACGGCCGGGATCAGGCGGATGCGGGCTGCTTTGAATTTGAGATCGACTTCGTGCGGGATCGTCCCCTTCACAATCGGAATCCGGATCATGGACCGGCGCGCGGACGAGGCCGCCTTCTTCACCGCTGCTTGTACTTCAGATGCTTTGCCGGTCCCGAGCCCCACTTTTCCCTTACGATTGCCCATGACGACGATGGCGCGGAACCGCATACGGCGCCCGCCTTTGACGACGCGCGTGACACGATCAACAGAGAGCGTCGCTTCCGCGAACTCGGAGGGCTCACGTTGGCGGCGATCGCCGCGTCTTCGGTCAGGTCGAGAGGTCTTAGCCATAAAAATCAGAATTGTAACCCGCCTTCCCGGGCGGCTTCGGCGAGCGCCTGGACACGCCCGTGATATTTGTACGCATTGCGATCAAAGACGACCGTCGTGATCTTTGCGTCCTTCGCTTTCTTTGCGACGAGTGCGCCCAATTTCTCCGCGCCGTCTTTGGTGAGCTTCGCTTTCGCCTCCTTCGTGCTTGCAGCCACGAGCGTTTTTCCCGCATCGTCATCGACGAGTTGCACCATCATCTGCGTGAGCGACCGGTAGACGGTCAACCGCGGGCGCGCAGACGTGCCGCGGATCCGCGACCGGATGCGACGTTTACGGGCCTGCCTGAGAAGAGTGTTTCGTTTAGACATGGACGGAAATTATGAATGAAGAATTAGGAATGAAGAATGCCAACCATTTATAATGCTTAATTCCGGATTCTTGATTCTTATACGGGCCAACAATAGTAGCAGAGAGTTGCATAATAATTAAGCGGCTGCCTTGGCAACGGCGGCCTTGCCCGCCTTCCGTCTGACCTGTTCGCCGACGTAACGGACACCTTTGCCCTTGTAGGGCTCCGGAGGGCGGAGCGTTCGGATATCGGCGGCCACCTGCCCCACAAGCTGCTTCGAGATGCCGCGGATGATCACGATGTTCTTGTTCTTCTCATCCTGCACGATCTCGACCCCTGCGGGGATCGGAAAGTTGATGGGGTGTGAATGACCGAGGTTCAGGACGAGAATTTTTCCTTTCACCTGCGCCTTGTAGCCGACACCGATGATCTCCAGCTTCTTTTCATAACCCGTATGCACGCCGAGCGCCATGTTCTGGATCAGCATCCGGGTTAAGCCGTGGCGCGCGCGCGAGCGGTCGCTGTCGTCCTTACGAGTCACGGTGACTGTGGAACCATCGATCGCGACGCTCACTTCCGGGAGAAGCGCGTAGGTCATCTCGCCTTTCGGTCCTTTGACGGTAATCGAAGATCCCTTGAGCGAGGCTTCAACGCCGGAAGGGAGGGCTACTGGTTTGCGTCCAATGCGGGACATAGAAAAAGAATTGAGAATCAAGAATTAAGAATTAGGAATGCTTTCATGAAATATGAATTATTCATAATTCTTAATTCATAATTCATAATTCTTATCTGGGTGCCGATAGTAATAGAAATATTTTTCATATCAATAAATAATGCAAAGTACTTCGCCGCCGACTTTCTTCTTCTTTGCTTCCTTGTCGGTCATGAGGCCCTGGCTGGTTGTCAGGATGGCCACGCCGAATCCGCGGAGCACGGGGGAAAGATCGGCGAATCCTTTATAGAGTCTGCGACCCGGCTTGCTCGCGCGCTTGAGCGTGAGCGGCGGCTTCTCGGCGCTAAAAATAATTTCAATTTCCTGCATAGGCTTCACTCCATCCACTTCATAGCCCCCGATCCACCCTTCTTTCTCGAGAAGGATGGCAAGTTCCTCTTTAATCCTGGACCACGGCGCACGGCACGAGGCACGCTTGGCCTTCTGCGCGTTTCGCATGCGGGTGAGGAGATCGCCGATGGGGTCGTTCACGACTGTAGACATTTACTCGTGGAAGAAATCCGATACTTGATCCGGCTGTTCATCAAGCTCGCGGGCTACGATTTCTAATACTGCTCTATTGCTCGCTGCAACCATATTCTGATGGTCCAGAATACGATCTGCCTTTTCAGGATCGATACCGACAAGAGCGATTTGCAGTTGCTCCAGCTCATCACAGCCGACGAATTCACGGGGGGCATTCATAGTTACCAGGAAGATTTGGTGACGCCCGGGATCTCGCCATTCGTGGCGAGCTCACGGAAGCAGATGCGGCAGACGCCGAAGCGACGCATGTAGCCGTGCTGACGGCCGCAGAGTTTGCAGCGGTTATAGACGCGCGTCGAAAATTTCGGCTTTTTTCCGGCGGCTTTGTCGCGGAGGTATTCTTCCTTCTGCCGTTGCTGCTTCAATTTGAGGGCGAGGCGTGCCATAGGGTCAGGGCTTGGATGGGGACTTGGGCGGCTTAGTATCCTTGGAATCGACCTTCACATCAACCACCAGCTCCTCTTTTTCGATCGAAAGCGATCCTTTCGGGTGCGGCGATCCGGGGCTGCCGGAAGTCTTTTTCGGCCTCTCGGGCGCAAAGGGCATGCCGAGTTCCTTGAGGAGGGCACGGCCCTCTTCGTCGTTTTTCGCCGTCGTTGTCAGCTGGATCTGCATACCGAAAATCTTGCCCGCCTCGGCCGCCGGTATCTCCGGGAAGATCGTATGATCCTTGAGGCCGATGGCGTAATTCCCCTGTCCGTCGAGCTTCGTCGGGAGACCACGGAAATCGCGGATGCGCGGAAGCGCGTAGCTGAGTAACCGATCGAGGAATTCTTCCATCTTCCTGCCGCGCAGCGTTACCATCGCGCCGACGGTGAGACCCACGCGCGTTTTGAAGTTCGAGATCGCTTTTCGCGTCTGGCGAAAGACGGGCTTCTGACCCGTGATCCTCTTCAAAGAATCCACGACATATTCATGCATTTCCTTGCTGTCCATTTTCGACTTGTTGATACCGACGTTCACGATGACCTTCTCGATCCTCGGAAGCGCATGCCTGTTTTTGATCTTCAGCTTCTCCTGAAGAGCTTTTTCTACGGGACCGCGGAGCCGATCATGAAGAGATAAATAAGCCATGAGTTATATGGAATGTATTTGCCAGGAAGATCCGTTGCTCGTTACTCGACCATGCTCCGGTACTCGATCATCCGTCATAACGAGCAACGAGCAACGAGCGAACGAGGAACGTACATGCGTGCCGATCGTGGTGAAACAAAAATTCATAAAGAAATTAGGAACCGCGCGCGCCCTTGCGGACGTGGATCTCCTGGGATGGAATCGTGTGATCTTCTTTGCTATGAGGAGTCTCTTGGACTTCCGCCTCTTCCATCGCGCCCGAGCCGAAGCCCATCTTCTTCCAGAATGGCAGACCCTTTGCGGCCGCCTCCTTCTTTTCGCCCTTCTCGGCTTCTTTTTTTGCGGCAGGTTCCGTTTTCGTTTTTAAGACCTTCGGGGCCTTCACGTGCGTCACCGCTTCTCCCGACACTCTCGCAATGCGGGTCTTCTTGCCCTTCTCATCCACTGAAAAACCGATGCGCGTGGGCTTTTTCGTTTTCGGATCAAGCGCCATCACATTGCTGGAGGAAAGACTCGCTTCATAGCGGACCTTACGACCGGGTTGCTGAGGCGTTTTCTTGAAGTGACGCGTACGCATGTTGATACCCGCGACGACGACCCGGTGTTGCTCCGGAAGAACGCGGAGGATGGAGCCGGTCTTGCCCTTATCTTTGCCGCTGATGACTAACACGGTATCACCGGTATGGAGCTTCATGATGCGAAAAGAAAATCTGAAAAGCGTCGGGCGGCGAGCGAATAGCGGCTAGCTAACCGCTGACCGCTCATCGCTAATCGCTTCCCAGTGGCAATAAAAATGTTAGAGAACATCCGGTGCTTGGGAAATAATCTTCTGGTACCCCTTAAAGCGCAGTTCTCTGGCTACCGGCCCAAAGACACGCGTGCCCTTGGGGAGGCCGTCCTTTTGAATGATCACGCACGCGTCATCATCGAAACGAATGGCGGAGCCGTCCTTGCGGCGCGTAACCGCTCGCGTACGGACGACGACCGCGCGCTCGACCGTTTTCTTCTTCACGGCGCCGCGGGGCGACGCCTCCTTTACGGCAACGACGATGACATCGCCGATGCCCGCATAGCGCCTGCGCGAACCGCCGAGCACTTTGATGCACATGACGCTCTTCGCGCCCGTGTTATCCGCCACATTCAGCATGGTTTGCGCCTGGATCATGATTTTGCAGGGGAAGCTTTTTCCTCCTCCGCTGCCTTGTCTTTCTTCATCTTGATAACGGATGCGAGCGCCCCCTCCTCCGCCATCTCACTAACGCGCGGCGCTCGCTTCAGAACCTCCGTGACGCGGAAGCACTTTCGCTTGCTCAGGGGACGGCACTCGCTGATGACGACTTCGTCACCGACGCCCAAGTCCTGTCCGTTCGTATCAGCCAGGAATTTCTTGCTCATGCGATAACGCTTTTGATACAACGGATGTACCACCGCGCGATGGACGGTCACGGTGACCGTGCCTTGCATTTTTGCCGATGTGACGACGCCTTTCTTGGTTCTCATGATTCGGGGGTGGAGATTTTAGGCTTCTTTGTGCCCTTTTTCAATGCTGGCTCCTTTGAAGAAAACGGAGAAGAAAGAGAGGACTCAGAGGAAATCCTCTTACTCGTCTCATTCCTCTTCATCGTCTCATTCCTCTCGTTCAATGCCGTCATCATCCTCGCAAGGGTCTTTCGCTCACGCTTGAGCTTCGCCGTGTCCTTCTCCTTTTGAAGTTTAATGCCGAGCGAGAGCTTGGCGATGAGCCCCCTCTGGGAGGCAACATCGCGGTTCAGATCCGCGACTTGCATGTTCCTGAGCTCTTTCATGGAGAGAACGGTTGCCATGTTACGGACGTTCACGGGAAACGATCTTCGTTTTGCAGGGAAGTTTGTGACTGGCGAGACGGAGTGCTTCGCGGGCGTCTTTCTCCGGCAAACCGTCAATTTCAAAAATCATCGTGCCGGGTTTGATGACGAGCGAGTAGTACTCGACCGACCCCTTCCCAGCGCCCATCGGCACCTCGGCCGCTTTCTTCGTCACCGGCGTATGCGGGAACACGCGGATCCATATCTTGCCGCCGCGCTGGACGCTATGGGTCATGGCTCTGCGTGCCGCCTCGATCTGACGCGCCGTGAGCTCCGTCAGAGACTGGGCTTTGAGTCCCACGGAACCGAAGGCCAATGTGTGACCGCGCCCCGCCTTGCCGCGGAATCTTCCGCGGTAGCGGTGGTGCTTGCGCCGTTTGAGTTTCTTGGGTTCGAGCATGCTATGAGCGGTGAGCGATGAGCGGTGAGGAAGATAGGACAAACTGGCTGCTAGCCGCCAATCGCTGACCGCTTATGGAAGAGACGTTAGACATTATGATTGCGGAAGAGAAGTCAGAGCAGACGATTGCACCTGCTGCACTTTCTTGAAGACCATTCCTTTATAGATCCACACCTGCACGCCGATCGTTCCGAACTTCGTGATAGCGTGACGCTTGGCATGCTGGATATTGGCCCTGAGCGTCTGGAGCGGGACATTGCCATCCTTAAAGAGATCGTCGCGCGCGATCTCCGCCCCGTTGAGGCGACCCGAGACCGTGACTTTGATGCCGATAGCGCCCGCTTGCATGGCTTTCTCGATTGCCATTTTGACGGCGCGGCGGTACGGCATACGGCGCTGGATCTGCCCCTGGATGGTTTCTGCGATGACGGCCGCGTCCGCGTCGGGGCTGCGGATCTCCTGGATCTCGACTTCGAACGATCCGCCGAACTCTCGCTCCAATTGCTTTCGGAGCTCCTCGATGGCGGCGCCCTGCTTCCCGATGATCACGCCGGGCTTGCTGGTGTGGATGGTGACCGTCACCTTCTTGCCGCGCTCGATCTCCAGGAGTGAAATGCCCGCATCCTTCATCTTCTCGCGGATGGAGCGCTTGATCTGCATATCCTGCAGGAAGAGATCTCTGTATTTCTTGCCGCGCGCAAACCATGTAGAGGGCCACATGTGCGTGATTCCGATGCGGAAGCCGTTGGGGTTCACTTTTTGACCCATAGTTATTGGGAGGATGGGGAGGACAGTGAGGATTTCTTGCTGGCGGGTTTCTTCGCGACATTCTTCCCTGTCTTTCGTGTGTCTTCTTCCGGGAATCCCAATTCAATACTGATATGACTTAAGAATTTCTTGATCGGACGCACTTGTCCCCTCGCCTTGGGAATACCCCGGCGGAAGGCCTGACCCTGGTTCACGACGATGGTTTTGATGATCATCGTCTGGGGATCTTGCTTTAAATTGTGCGACGTATTCGCAATTGCGGAGCGAAGAAGTCCCTCGATCAGACGCGCCGCTTTCTTGTGCGTCATCCGCAGAGCCTCGACGGCATCAGCGACCGCCATCCCCCGCACCATCTTGGCGATGAGGTTTGCTTTCTTCGGCGCGATGCGGACGGAACGGAGATGGGCTTTCATGGTTTACTTGGAAGCGGAAGCGGGAGCGGCGGGAGCGGCTGCAGGGGCGCCCGGAGGCGCGACAGTCGTTGCCGCCTTGCCGCCGTGGCCTTTGAATTTCGTGGTCCATGCGAACTCTCCCAATTTGTGTCCCACCATCTGCTCCGTGATGTACACGGGCATGAATTCTTTGCCGTTATGGACGGCGAAGGTGAACCCCACGAATTCCGGCGGGATATCGCAATCGCGGGCCCACGTTTTGACGATTTTTTTCTCCTGCCCTTCGACCATCTTCATGATTTTTTTGAAGAGCCTGGGATCAACGTAGGGGCCTTTTTTGAGGGAGCGGGACATAGTGCTAGAGAGCAGGAATGGACACGAATGAGAAGCGGTGAGCGGTGAACGGTGAACGGTGAGCTCTCACCGCTAATCGCTGGCCGCTATCCGCTTGCACGGATGGGGAATTATAGCCTGTAGATGCGAAAAAGATATTCATAGAAAGGCTATTTTTTCTTCTTCTTACGGAGTCTGCGGCGGACGAAGAGCTTCGTCGGCTTCCATTTGGGTCGCGTTTTGACGCCCAAGGCCTTCTTTCCCCACGGGGTCTTCGGACCTGTGAGACCGATGGGACTGTGGCCTTCGCCTCCCCCGTGCGGGTGATCGACGGCGTTCATGGACTTGCCGAGCACCTGCGGCTTCCTGCCCATCCAGCGCATGCGGCCGGCTTTGCCGATCGTAATGAGATTATGCTCGGGGTTACTGACGGTGCCGATCGAGGCAAAGCATTCTTTACGGACTTTGCGGATCTCACTGCTTGGGAGCTGGATGATGGCGTAATCGCCGTCGATACCGACGAGCACGGCCGCCGTTCCCGCGGAGCGAACCATCTGTCCGCCACGTCCGATCTGCATCTCGAGATTATAAATCTTGTAGCCGACCGGAATGTTCTGGAGCTCCATGCGGTTCCCGAGCTTCACTTTCGTGCGCGGCCCGGCGACGACCTGATCCCCTACTTTGAGTCCCTCGGGCGCCAGGATGTAGCGCTTGTCGCCGTCGACGTAGTAGACGAGGGCGATCCTGGCGGAACGATTGGGATCGTACTCGAGCGCGACGATCTTCCCGGGCACTCCCATCTTCCCGACCTGTCTGAAATCGACGAGACGCAGAAGCCTCTTGTGGCCGCCGCCGCGGTGACGCACGGTGACGCGGCCGTAGTTGTTGCGCCCGGAGATCCTCTGCTTGCCGCGGACGAGGCTCTTCTCCGGCCTCTTCTTCGTGAGGCCCGAGAAGTCGGCGATCGTCATTTGACGTCGTCCGGGAGTCGTTGGTTTTGGCTTCTTTAAGGGCATGTACACTGAGGGGATCGAAGCGTGATCAGGAGGATTTAAACGAAGCGAGATCCAGGGGTTTACTTTTCGCCGCTGCCGTCACGAGCGCTTTCTTGTAGCGATGACGCTTTTCCATCTCCGCCCCGTGACCGATCGCGCGCGTCTTAGCGCGCACCCAGATGACACGGACGGACGTGACATCGAGCTCGTAATGACGTTTGAGCGCATTTTTAACATCGACTTTGGTGGCCTCGGAAGCAATGTGCATGGTGTAGGTCCGGTGCGTACCGGCTTTAAGGCGTTCCGATTTCTCGGTGACGATGGGGCCGACGATGACGCGGGAGAGATCCATGGATGAGGGTTAGGGTTAGGATTCGGACTTGGGAGAGGTTTTCTTCGTCGGTTTCTTTTCCGTCTTTCGTGTCTTCCGTGTCTTTTCCGCTTTCACCTCTGGAACGAATACTTTCTTCGTGCGTTCCTTCTTTGCACCCCAGAGCTCCTCCGCTTTCGTCACCGCATCCTTCAGGAAAATGATGTGGCGGGAGACGAGGATGTCTTCGGGATTCAGATACGGAGCGACGATCGTTTTCACGTTTGGAATGTTGCGCGTCGAAAGATGTAAACTTCGGTGCATTTCCGAAGTAACGACGAGTATTCTCCGACCGAGCTCGACCGGAAGTTTTTTCAGGAGCGCCAATGCGTCCTTCGTTTTGACGTTGTTGCCGTAGCTCTCCAGACCGACGATGGCGCCCTCTTTCGCTTTCAAGGAGAGGCAGGAAAGGAGCGCGGTACGACGCATGGAACGCGGCATGTCCTTGCTGAAATTGCGCTTGCTGCGGGGGCCGAATGCCTTGCCGCCTCCGCGAAGCAGCGGGCTTCGGATGGAACCCCGGCGGGCGCGACCCGTGTGCTTCTGGGCGTAGAGCTTCTTCGTGGATCCCGCGACTTCACCGCGGCTTTTGACATGCGCGATGGAGGAACGACGATTGCTCTGCTGGAGCACGACCGCCTGATGCATGAGTCCCTTCCGGATCGGAGCGGAAAAGACAGACGCGGGGAGCTCGAGAGTTCCCTTCTTCGTGCCGGCGGAGGTAAAGAGGTCGATCGTCATGATTATTTCTTGGATTCTTTGGAAGCTCCCGCCTTCGCGCTTCGCGCTTCGGTGGGCAGGCCCGCCTTCGCTTTGTCTTTGGCAGGCTGGTTGGCAGCGGATTCTTCGATGGTCAGGAACACGTGTGCGCCGTTCGGACCCGGTACAGGACCTTTGATGCCGACAATTCCCTTTGCGGGGTCGGAGGTCACAATGGGTCTGTGTTGCAGGGTGACCCGCTCGTGACCCATGTGTCCCGCCATCTTGTGGAGTTTCAAAATTCGTCCCGGCTGAGCACGCATGCCGACCGACCCGGGTTCTCTCTTGAAGTGGCTTCCGTGGGTCGCGGGGCCGCCGGCGAAGTGGTGACGACGCATGACGCCCTGAAATCCTTTTCCTTTGCTGGTCGCAATAACGGTCACGAGCGTATCGACGGGCAACATCTCGGCCGTCACCTGCTTCCCCGCCTCCATGCCATCCAATGTTTCGAGTTGCCACTCCTTTTGAAGACGATAGCGGGTGTGCTCCTTTCCTTTGCGACTCCTCCAGGCTTTGGCCCCGACACCGAGCACAACGGCGTTATAACCGTCCTTCTCCTTCGTCTTCGTGCGGACAACGGTATTCGGCTCGCACTGCAAATACGTCACAGGAACGGCTTCTCCAGTCGGGAGAAACACGCGCGACATGCCGAGCTTCTTGGCGATGAGTCCTGCCATATCTCAGAGGTTCAGTAGGTTTGCTTATTACGCAAGGATCCTTCGATTCGCCCCGCTCAGCGGGGCTCACTCGGGACGCCTTCGGCGAAGGCAAACTGGAACATTGAGCCGGGAGACTCTAGAGATTTCGAAATGGTCGGTCAAGGGTTCTTCTCAACTCTTCTCGATTCTGAAAAGGCAAAAGAGGGCAGACAAAGGCAAGAAAGGCAATTTGTCCTCCCTGCCCTTCCTGCCATTTTTGCCTTATCTCGTGGGTTCCGACTGCTTTGTCGAAACCGGGCAAGGTTCGCCAAATCTTTGCTCCAGCCTCTTCAAAACTTTTATGAGAGCATCCGGTGAATTTTCAAATCTCTTCTCCACGCGCTTGCAC
>JBBTTQ010000025.1:0-11408 GCA_038064175.1 Patescibacteria group bacterium | reverse complement strand
CTGCTACAGTGGGCATCGACCCAGGAAAAGTGCAATTACAGGTGGACTGATACAGGAAGTATTCGTTCGACGGACAATTTGCTACTGTAGCGCCATGACGATGATTTCCACGAAGCGACCGTCTCTCGATCAGCATCTTCGCACGGTGTCTGCCGCTCCGGACGATTTGCGGCACCTCATCATGGACATCGCGAAAACTGCAAAAGACATTCACCACGCAATCCGGACGAGTGAGGCCGGACTTTCCGGCAACACCAACCAATTCGGTGAGGAGCAGATGAAGCTTGATGTTCTGAGCGATGAAATTGTTGCTCGCCATCTGAAGGAGTCCGATACCGTCGCAACGTACATTTCCGAAGAACAGAACGATATCGTCGAGTTGCACCCCGGAGCGCCGTATTCGGTCGCCTTCGATCCGCTCGACGGATCGTCGCTCATCGAAGCGAACTTCTCCATAGGGTCTATTTTTGGCTTGTACAAGGGGAATTCCATTGTTGGCCAGAAGCCACGGGATCAGGTCGGAGCGCTCTATTTCCTCTACGGCCCCAGAACCGTGCTCGTGTATTCCACGGGCAAAGGCGTGCATGAATTCATGCTGAACGATATCGGAGAGTTCGTTCTCGTCCGGGAATTTCTCGGCGTCGGAGATACGGCCAAAACCTACAGCCCCGGCAATCTCCGCGCGGTGATCGATGCGCCTGCGTACCGCGCCCTCTTCAACGAATGGCTCGATGGAGGACTGACACTCCGGTACTCCGGATGCATGGTGGCCGACGTTCATCATATCCTCAGCAAAGGGCAGGGCATCTTCGTGAATATAGGGGGGAGCAGGTATCCCGAAGGGAAGCTCCGCCTCGTCTTCGAATGCGGTCCTTTCGCATACCTTGTGGAACAGGCGGGAGGCGCCTCCTCCGACGGAACTCAATCGATTCTCCAGAGAACAATTGAGAAACCCGATCAGAGGACCCCGATCATCATCGGATCCAAAAAAGAAGTGCAGAGAGTCTGCAGCGTCCTAAGGAATTGAATACAGAGCTGTAGAGAATGGCGCGAAGTCCGGCTATGCCGGACGAAAGCGCTCTCCTTGCAGGGGTGGGTGGTCCATGGAGGGAAACCATGAAGGTTTATGAATTTTTAGCTCCAGAACGGCTGTTCCAATGCTAACGAAATCACCTGCTCCAGCGTCTTCTCCGGCTGCTTTTTTCCCTGCTTGCCCTCCAGTCGATAGACATTTCTCATTGCCCGATAGGTACCCCAAGGATAAAACTTCCGCCATGTTTTTTCTCCTTCCGCTTGTATCGGAATCGGCATGGACTTCGGATTTCCGGTTTTACTCCATTCCACGCGCCCGACGACCGCGCGGGCGTCGGGATCCACATACACGAGATCAACATCCTGGAATGCCAGCGTGAGCATTGGATCGATCATGGGTACAGACGATGTTCTTCCGGCTCAGGAGCAGGGGGAGGTGGGGGAGGCGGAGGAGGGGGGACGGACGTTTCCTTCGCGCTCGGCAGAAGCTGATCCTCCGGATGATGGAATAGTTCCTGCACCTGCGACTTCCGTTGCTCCTGCAGTCTCAGAAAGGCGTACAGAAGGACGACAAGATTACCGATGAGGCACAAATAGATACCGAAGCGCACTTCCATGCGCGAGAACTCAAAGGTGACCTTGGTAAGGACGGAAAGCGACGCGAGCACCAGGAGCGTTGCCTCAAGAGCGACGGCGAAGCGGACGAATTCCCTGTAGCGCCTTTTAATGAGTACAGGACCGCCGGCGAGCGGGATCACCGTAATTCCCAGGATGAACAGAAGCAAAAAGAACACCGCGAACCCCAGAAAAGACGTGTAGAAGCCGAATCCAGAATACGTTATGGCATCGCCTCCGAGCCACTCTCCGCTGAGCCACGGAAGAAACACTCCGATAAGACCGATGAGCGCCCCTCCGTTCAATATCTGCTCCTCGAGCTCCAATTTAAGAATGTTCCGGACGAAGCGTGCGTTCATAGAAAGCAGAATAGCATGAAGGATAATGTTCCACTAGCTGTTACATGCATTTGATGCATCTATCATTTGAAATGAAATACAAACGATTGAGACAACAAGAGCGCATGTATTCGCCTCATTCTTGCCAGTGCAAATGGTAAACTGCCAGTCATGCGTATCGGTATCGACATCCGCGAGGCCATGAACCCGAAAAAGACCGGAAAAGGTCTGTGGACGCAAGGTTTTTTGGAAGAACTCCGACATCGCGGAATTCCGCTGACGCTTTTTTCGAACCGATCGTACGATGCAGGCAGTGAGGAACGGATTGTTCTCTTGCAGAGCGGATTTTCGTGGCACTGCCGGACGGCATGGACGCTCAGGAAGCGACCGGATATCACGCATTACGTGAGTCCGACCAGTTACATCGTCCCATCGCTCCTCGGCCAGGACGGCCGGATGATTCCGGTCGTCCACGATCTCATTGCGTTCCAGAAAGAGCCTCATGACAACAAAGCCGTGATGATCGAACGGATGCTCCTCAAAAAAATCGTCCGCTCTTCGGCTCTGATTCTGACCGTGAGCAATGCCACGCGCGAGGATCTTCTTCAGAAATATCCCGATGCGGACGCGGAGAAAATCGCACCTGTGTACGCGGGGCCTATGCAGGAACATCCGCCGTTGTCGAAGCCCGACGGCAGAACGATCCTGTCCGTGGGCACACTCTGTCCCCGCAAGAATCAACTCAGACTGATCAAGGCTTATGCATCGCTCCCAGATGCGCTCCGGAAAAATTACGATCTTGTCCTTGTCGGCCCGCGTGGCTGGAACGATGAGGAGATCGTGACACGGTCACGGGAGACACCTGGCGTGTCCTGGAGGTCGTATGTTCCGGATGAGGAATACTCGGCGCTTTTATCGAAAGCCGTCGTGCTTGCATTTCCTTCTCTCTACGAGGGCTTTGGGATGCCCGTACTCGATGCGCTGCAGCGGGGCATTCCCGTCCTGACGTCAGAGAGAGGCAGTCTGAAAGAAGTCGCGGGTACAGCAGCGGTCTTCTCCGATCCCGCGGACGTTCCATCGATCCAGTCGGGTCTTAAGCTCCTTCTCACCGACCAGCATCTCCGGAGGAAACTTTCCAGGAAGGGCCCGCTGCAAGCGCGGAAATTTTCATGGAAACGAACGGTGGATCTGTTCCTGGAAGCGCTGAAGAAGGCATAATCTCTGCTATACTGCCTTCCTGTGCTCTCCTATCGCCGCATCGGCGTGACGGTCAAATCCAACCTCGACCACAGAGACGAGGCCGTCCAGAGTATTCTTGGCCTCCTCCGGAAAGCGGGAGCGGAAGTTCTGCTCGATGCCGAGCGTTGCAAAGACCTCTCAAGCGCGAAGGGCGCTCCCCTCTTTTCCAGGGAAGAAAATCTGGATCTCCTCGTCGTCATCGGAGGCGACGGAACCATTTTCCGCGCCGTGCGAGAACTTGAGGATTTTTCCATTCCGATTTTGGGTATCAACAAAGGCGGCATCGGGTTCCTCTCAGAAATCAACACGGATGAAGCGGACAAAGTGATTCCGCGTCTCCTTCGGGATGAAGGCATGATCGACGAACGAAGCGTTCTGAAGATCGAAGCCGTGCGTGCGGGAAAAATCTTTCGGGAAGGACTTGTCCTCAACGAGGCTGTCATTTCACAGGGCAGTATCGCGCGGCTCCTCAATGTTAAGACGAGAATCAATGACGAAGAACTGACGACCTTCCGCAGTGACGGGCTCATCATCGCGACCCCCACGGGTTCCACGGCGTACAGCCTCGCCGCAGGAGGCCCCATCGTGCATCCCAGTCTCCGCGCGATGATCCTGACGCCCATCAACTCGCACAGTCTGAATCAGAAGCCGATCGTGATCCCCGGTGATTACGTCGTCACAGCCGAAGTGCAGACCAAGGAAAACAAGTTCGGCGACATCGAAGTGAGCCTCACGCTCGACGGACAGACCTATGTCTCTCTTCGACGAAATGACGTTGTCCGCGCATTGACCGCGAAGGAAACCGTCAAATTCCTGCGCAGGAAGCAGGACACATTTTTTGCGACGCTCCGCGAAAAACTGAAATGGGGCGAATCACTGGCCTGAAAGGATATGATCCATTCTTTGAACAAGATGCTCAGAGAGACGCATGACAAATCCGGAACCGCGCACAACTGTCTGAAATTCCATATCAATGAACCCCGAAAGAATTCTCCTGTCAGGAAGTAAAAGACCCGTCCGTTTTTCAAAGCGCATGGCAGGGTGGAATTCCCGCACGCATGTATAAAGCCTGAGCGCTAGAGGATCATTGTCTGGCAAAAGAATGGCTATAATCAGGAGGATCGAAGAATCATATCTTCCCTCGCCTGCCCCGTTCCGATGAGACGCACGGGGATACCCGTGTTTTTCTCGATGAACTGAATGAAATTCTGAGCGTTCAGGGGGAGCTTTTCCGATGATCGCACGCCCTCGGTCGACGATTTCCAGCCGGGTAGACGCTCGTACAGGACCTTCCCGTCGGCGTTCTCGCCGACGCCAACGAAAATTTCTTCCTCCGTGTCGAGCACGTCGAGCTTCGTGATATTCCAGCAGTCAAATCCATTGATCATCGCCGCATACTTTAAATCCGGAATATGCATCCACCCGCAGCGTCGCGGGCGGCCGGTCGTGGCACCAAATTCTCCTCCACGGTCGCGTAATCTCTGCTGGGAAGCCTCATCCGCCTCCGTGAGAAACGTGCCGGAGCCCACGCGCGTGCAGTAGGATTTCGCGACGCCGATGCAGGAGGTAAGAGTACGGGGCGGCAGTCCCAGACCTTGCAAGGCTCCCGCGGCAGTTGTGTTGCTGCTCGTCACATACGGATACGTTCCGTGGTCAAGATCCAGAAGAGTCGCCTGCGCACCTTCGATCAGAATGGTCTGCTTCCCCTTCAGGAAACTATGCATCAATGCCGCGGTGTTCCGCGCGACTCTGTCTTTCAGGAGATCCTTTGCTTGCTTCACATTGCTCCATTCCGCTTTCGCATCCCCGGAAATACCATAGAGAGAAGAGGCTTCCTTCACGCGCAAAGCGATCTCCTTCTGCAGAACATCATCACTCCACTGGAGCGATTCCATGCGCAGTCCGCTCCTCGCCGCCTTGTCCATGTACGCGGGGCCGATGCCGCGCTTCGTCGTACCGATCCCCTGCCCCCGTTCCTCGACTCTCTGTTTTTCCAGTGCAGCATCAATTTCATTATGGTAATCGAAGACGATATGCGCCGCGGGCGCAATGTGCAGTTGCGGTACGATATTGATCCCGGCGTCCCCGAGCATTTTGATTTCCTCCAGAAGCGTCGGCAAATGGATCACCATCGCCGCCCCGAGCACGACCGGCTTTCCTGCGCGCAGGCTGCCCGCGGGCAGAAGATGAAAAACATGCTTCTTGCCGTTCACGACAATCGTGTGCCCCGCATTGGCGCCCCCCGAAGCGCGCGCGATGACATCGAAATATTCCGCAAGGATATCGATCACTTTGCCCTTTCCCTCGTCTCCCCACTGCGCCCCGATGACAGCGCTCACGGGGCCGAGGTTTTGAGCGAACTGTTGCACAAAGAAAGCCTACCATGAGGATTGACAGATTCCAAAGAGTCTTTAGACTCGTTTGCAATGATTGAGAAAATGCAATCTGAGGCAGTGCGGTTAACTCTCGACAAAACAACCGATCGGGCTGTTGTCGCTCAGATACCGGGAATCACCAGATATTTTTCTAAAACATCGGGATTGCATCTTGAAATCAGTCCGTTTCAAACTGAACCCGCTTTTAACAAATTAGGAATCCTGGAAGACGATTCCGCATCATCGGAACAGAAAGCCTCCCAATCTCAAGATTCTGATCCATCATAAGATTTGAAGGTGCTCAGCACCGCATTCAATGACGCATCCTTTGCAATGCGGATGAATTTTTGCATCGTGCAAAATATATTTGAGGATATCTGATCCGTCTTCTCCCCCAAAAAGCGCAATGCGCGGCTCAAAATCCGCAACATCGCGCGGGAGCGCGCGGGAGCGCGGAATGTAGGGAGGATTGCTGACGATGAGAAACGGTTCCGAGAGATGCTGGATCGGCTGAAGGCCATTCCCATGGAGGAACCGAATGCGATCTGCGACTCCAAGCTGCCCGGCATTTTCCCGCGCCAGGGAAAGCGCTTCCTCGCTGATGTCCGTCGCGATCACTCGGAGATCCGGCCGCTCGAGCGCGAGCGTGACAGCGACGCATCCGGAACCCGTTCCGATATCCACGAGAGTACGAACATCCGACAAATCGCCGAGCTTTTTTACGACTCCGAGAATTTTGGAATCCACTTCGCGCGCCTCCTCTTTTCCGGTCTTCAGAAAATCGAGTGCGAGCGACACGAGACCTTCCGTGGACGGGCGCGGGATCAACCCGCGCTTATCGATCCTGAACGTGCGCCCGAAGAATTCGATTTCGCCCGTGATGTACATAACGGGTTCAAAATTCTTTCGCCGATCGATCCATTCCTGAAATTTCTTCCAGTCCGCCGGCGGGAGCTCGTCTCTGCCATGCGCAAGAAACCAAGCGCGGTCTTTCCGGAGGAGGGTCGCAAGCAGAATCTCCGCATCCTTGCGGGGGATTCCGGAGCCTTTGAGCGCGTGTTCCACCGTCACAGGCTGCTATCATAACCCGGATTCATGAAGCGTGTGCTGATCGACTGCCGGCTTTCCAGGACTGCCTCGGGGATCGGGCGGTACACACGGGAGCTCGTCACGGAGTTGCTGAAGACGGCGGAGATGCATTTCATGCTCTTGGTTCGGTCTCGACACGAAGAGTGGCTCAAAACGCTGCCGAAGGGTTCTCGTACGATCGTGGAAGCGGATATCCCCCACTACTCGATCCGGGAACAGCTGATGCTGCCCTGGATGCTCCGATCAGAGCGCGTGGATCTCCTCTTTTCGCCGCACTTCAACGTTCCGCTCTTTTGCCCTGTCCCCTTTGTCGCGACGATCCATGATCTGATCCTCCACCGGTATCCCAACGAGGCATCGAAACTGAAGCAGATCGCCTACCGGATGGTTGTCGGTTCCTGCATCCGTCGCGCGCGCGCGCTCATCGCCGTCAGCAATTTCACCGCGCGAGAGATCGAAGAACTGTACGGGGCCGACGCGCGCCGGAAAACAACCGTGATCCACGAAGGAGTGGAGTTTGAATCGCCGTCGAAGGAAACCATTGCAACGGTGCTCAGAAAATTCAACCTGTGGAAACCGTATTTCCTCTACGTCGGGAACGCAAAACAGCACAAGAATGTTCCGCTGCTGCTCCGGGCTTTTTCAAAACTGGAAGATCCTTCGAAAGAACTCGTCCTCGTCTGCGGCGGAAAGGAGACAAAAAATCTTCGTTTGCCTCGGGGGGTCCGCGGGATCGCCTCCGTCTCGGACCAGGATCTGCCAGCGCTCTACGCATCGGCTCTCGCGTTTGTCACACCCAGCCTCTACGAAGGATTCTGTCTGCCCGTGCTCGAAGCGGAAGCCGTAGGATGTCCCGTTATTGCGGTCGGAACCACTGCGATCCCCGAAGTTGCTCCACCGGGTTCCCGTTTGATCGAACCGACAGTGGAAGCGCTCACTGCAACACTGAAGAATCCTCCGCGGCATCATGAATCACGGAAGCGATTTTTGTGGAAAGATGCGGCGCAGAAAACCGTCGCTCTTCTCCACGAAGTGGCAGGCTCCGCGCGCCACGGGGAGGAGAGGTAATCGGGCAGACAAAGAAAGGAGAACATGCTTTACTGTCTTCGTATGGATTCTCTCCGCTCTCTCCTTCCAAAGGTCTTAAGCAAACGTGGGATAAAAAACCAAGCAGTCGCGGCATTGATGGTTCATAAAGCTCAGTCCTGGCTCATAGAAACGCTCCCGGGATTGCGCGAAGCCATCCAGGTGCAGAAGATGCAGGATCGGGTGCTCGTGATTGCGTGCCAGAACAGCATCGCGGCACAGGAATGCATGCAATTGGCCGGCCGGCTCCTGGAATATCTGGAAAAGGAGTGCGGGAGCGCACCGGAGAGAGTGCAGATGATCAGGCAATAGAAGAAACGGAAGCAATAGAGGAAAGAGAGGATTATCCTCTATTCCCTCTTTTTCCTCTACTTCGGATCCTGCTTCCTCTATTACCTTTCCCGGAGTAGGCTTGCCGCCGCCACGAATCTCGCCTAGAATCGAGTCCCCCATGCTCGTCATCCGCCTGCAACGCACCGGCCGCGAAAACACCACGACGTACAGAATCGTCGTGGCGGAGAAATCGGCTCCTGTGAAAGGAAAGTTCCTTGAGATCGTCGGACATTTCCTGCCCGCCAGGGACCCGAGCGTGCTCGAACAGAAACAGGAACGCATCCAGCATTGGATCAGCAAAGGAGCGATCCCCAGTGACACGGTCGCGAGGCTCCTCTCGCGCCACGGCATGAAAGGACTCGGTAAGTTTTTCTTCCGCTATACGAAGAAGCGCCCGAAGGGCGAGCAACCCGCCGAGGCAGCAGCCCCAGCGACGGCGGCAACACCGGAAGCGGCGCCTGCCAAAGATGCAGGTGACACGGAGAAGAAAGAGAGTTAAGCTAACCCCCACAAATGTCCGAGACGACCCAAACAGAATTGCCGGGCCTCCTCTTCCTGCGCTACGTGCTCGAAGCACTGGTGGAGGACAAAGATCAGTTGCATATCGAAGCCACGCAGGACGAACTCGGTATTCTCCTGACCGTGCGCGTCAGCGACCGGGATATGGGTAAATTGATCGGCAAAGGCGGGCAAACGGTGAAAGCCCTTCGCACGCTGCTCCGCATCATCGGCGGCAACCTCTCGGAACGCATTAATCTGAAAATCCTCGAGCCCGGCACCTGACCTCTTCTCTTTTCTCTCCCTTTTTATGCTTCGCGATCTTCTCGAAAACGGCAGCATCGTCGACATCGTGGCGACCTTCATCGCACTCGCATTGATCGTTGCCTCCATCCTGTGTCTCGTCTTTATCATCGTTGGCGGCATCACGTTCATCCTCTCGGCCGGCAGTGAGGACAAGATCAAGAAGGCCGTCCACACGATCCGTTTCGCCATCATCGGACTGCTCGTGACCTTTGTCGCGTTCTTCGCAGTCTCCTGGATCAGCAAGCTCCTCGACATTCCCTTCGAGCTCAATTTCTCCACGATCATCGATCTCATGCAGGAGATCTTCGCTGCGCTCAGCGCCGGAGGCGGGAACACTCCCTAGTCGAGGATTGAGAGGCAATAGAGGAAATAGAGGATGGTTCCTCTATTTCTTCTATTTCCTCTATTGCTTGTCTTCTCAAATCCCAAACATCTTCCTCCGTTGAAGGAAGAGCTGACCCATCCCGAGCAGTCCCGAGAGTGCAACGAAGATGCCGTCCATGCCCGCACCCGTCGGAGGCAGTTTCTTGAAGACGGCAACATCGGTCGTCTGCACGCGCTCGGAGAGCGAGAGGAATGCGATATCCGCTCCGCCAACGGAGATAACGTTCTGGAGGCTGATGCCCTGGGGAACGTCATTGCCGACGAGGAGCGAGTAGTTCCTCTGCCACACGTCGCCGGGCTGAAGCTCCGGAATGACCCACTGCATTTCGCTGCCGTTCCAGAACGCATCCTCGGCGCCGCCTGCAAGCGACAGGTACCGGTCGTCAAACCGATCTTTGACCTCGAGATTATGGAGGACGCGCTCCGTGGTGTTTCGGATGTAAACGGTGTAGCTGACCGTATCGCCCGGTTGAACCTCGGCGCGATCCGCGGTCTTTCTGAGGAGAACTTCCTGATTGCCCGTTTCGCGGCGCTTCGCAAGAGAGCGGGAACCGACTTCGACGGACGCGAACGCGCGGTGGTCTTTGACGAACGCGGAGTTGACGAGCTGGAAACCCCCGGGGGCGTCTCTGCGGACGCGGGTCGTGACCATGAGGACGCGCTTGTCGTTCGGACTCACCGTGATGTCATCCCAGCGCACCTCGCCTCCGCCGACGAAGAGACCTCCTTCGGTGCTGTCGACATATTCCGTGTAGGGCGGGAGGGCGTTCGCGACGTGAACGTTCGTCGCGAGAATCGCGCTCTCATTTTCAAGTGTAATCGTGTACGTAATTTCATCGCCGGGCGCAGCCGTCGCCGTATCGGCCTTTACGGAGAGATCAAAATCGTGCGCCATGGGACCTTGATGAACGTAGGTCAGATCGGTTGCCCGCTCGCCCGCGCCGTTGGCGCTGACGCTGAACCGAAGGGCATAGAAGCCGGCTGCGTCATCGTCGACGCGTACCGTGACGCCGTACTCCTCGGATGCGCCAGGAGCGAGCTCTTTGTTCTTCCATTCGATGGTGCCGTTCCTGCGGATGTGCTCCCCGGTTGCAGAGACGAAATTCGCGTCCTCCGGCATGTTGGCGCGGAGACGGTACGTACGGTATTCATCGCCGACGTTCTTCACGCGGATGCGGTAGTCCAATTCTTCCTTCGGTTCGACCGTCTCGCGTCCGTCCGTCACCGTGATGGACAGGGGGGAAACCGTGGCTCTCTCAAGCACGCGCGTCGAATCCAGAGCGCGCTCACCCTCCACTTCCACTTCCGCCGTGAGGAGTTGATCCATCGGAGCGTACGGGTTCACGGAGACATTCACGGTCAACGTGCGGACGGCGTTTTCAGAAAGAGCCACATTCTCCCAGCGAACGTCGTTGCCTACCTCCATTCCGTTGTTGGAGGCGGCGATGAAGTTCGTGTACTGGGGAAGACGCATGCGAACGTCCACGTCCCTAAAACCGCTTTCCAGGTTTCGAATGCTGATGACGTAGACGAGGCTCCCCCCGGAGGGAACCGTTTCCCGGCCGTCCGAGAGGCTCAAAAACACCCCTCCTCTTCCGTGATGCGCGAGTGTCGGCGCCGCAGTCATCAGGATGACCAGAACGGGCACCACATGAGCCAGCACGAGGCGCACGTTTGCGAGGGCGTGACGGGCAGGCGTTCCGAAGCGAGTGACAGTGCGCATATATGGAAAGGAAGTGAAAAAGGGAGTTACATTAAATCTTAATTGCGTATTTGTCAATATGATTCCAAATGGCAATTTTGAGTACCAATAGCCTATTCTGCGACCAAAATGAGAACCTGGCATGAAAGAACCCCGGTTCGTACAATGCCCCTTTCACGTAAAAGTATCCCTCCGTGGTTTCCATGAGCGAGCGCCGAACGAAGTGAGGCGTAAGTCGAATGGTGGGTGGTACAGGAGTCGAACCTGTGACCTACTGGGTGTAAACCAGTCGCTCTAGACCAACTGAGCTAACCACCCACGAACAGAGTATAAAGCAAATTCGGAGAGCGGATATTGAGTGTATCAGTCCACCTGTAATTGCACTTTTCCTGGGTCGATGCCCACTGTAGC
>JBBTTQ010000024.1:0-10716 GCA_038064175.1 Patescibacteria group bacterium | reverse complement strand
ACCACTGTCCGGGCTGGTGGAACCCGATGGTGGGATTTTCATCGAAGTAGATTCTGCGGCCGTTTTGTTCCTCGCTTCGCATATGCTGGTAGCCGAAGCTCATTTCCAGTTTGTTTCGGTAGTGATATACCTGCGGGCTCGGAATGATGTTCAAGACCCGGCCAGGCAGACTTTTCCGTACGGCTTCGTCGGCGGGAGTTAGGTGTTCCAGGGTTTCACGGACGATGTCCTCCTTATAGGAGATTTGTTTGTCGTACGGCAAATTCTGCCACACGCAGCCGCCGCAATCGTGGAAATGACTGCACCGGGGCATGACCTCGTCTTTGGCTTTCCGGATGACCTTCGTCACTTTCGCCTCCCGGTACGTGTCCTTGTTCTTCGTAATGACGATCTCCAGAACCTGCCCGGGGATGCTGTCCGTCATGAAGACGGGGATCCCCTCAATGTGGGTGAGTCCCGCGCCCCCATGCGTCAATTTCTCAATAGTGACGGTATAGGGCTGTCCTGGAGCGGCTGAGGATATTGACATCTATAAGCAAATATAGTATAAATAACCCTTTTCTTCTCTAATGCCAGGTTTTCAGTGCCGTCTTCAAAAAATAGGCTTTGTCGGCTGTCTCCTGATCTCACTCCTGACACAGGAGAGCGTAGCAGATCGCCCCGTATCCGCAAGGGCGCTTCCAAAAACCCATGCGGCCTCGTTCCGGTCGGAGAGCAGTCTGACGGCGCTCAAGCGCGCGAGCATCGTACAGCAGCGTCTCCAAAAACGCATCGCAAATGCGCCCGTGTCCCCCTTTCCACGTCCACGCGCACTCCTCCCCGTCGTCGATCACCCGGATATTCATGACAATCATAAGATCATCGCAGACGAGATCCTCCGCCTTCTCCCGACGAACTGCCGAAGCACCCTCAAAAACTTCTACGTTCGGTACGACAATCCCGTCCAGCGGGGGCTCGCCGGCAAATCCAGCATCGTCCTTTCCGGTAATGTTCCGGACGACGAATTCCGCGCGCTCCTGATCCATGAAACCTTCGGACACGTGGTCGATCTCGGCTGCCTCACGGGTCTGCCGGAGAGCGGTCCCAGCAATTTCCGCGATGGAAAAGAAACGATCTATCGGAGCGATCTGAGTGTCTCCTTCTATGAAATCTCGTGGCAGAATGAACAAAAAAAACGTTTGGACAGTCATGACAATGACTTCGTCACAGGCTACGCCTCGTGGGATTCGTTTGAAGACATGGCCGAAACGATTACGTACTTCGTGCTGCAGGAAGAGGCATTCCGCGCACGGGCTCTCGAAAATGCCGTCCTCAACCGTAAACTCCAGTGGCTGGAAGCGAACCTCTTCACCAGGAATAAACGCGTAGCCACGGGACTGCACCAGTGGGACGGCGCCGTCCCCTGGGACGCGACGAAACTGCCCTATGCGTGGATGGGCGGAAACTCGCTGGCGAGAAATTAGATGATAGCTTATAGCTGATAGTTGAAGGTTCAGTGTTTACAGATCTCTCGCCAATGCTGCCTCCGTCGCACGAGATCTATCGTCATTACCGTACTATAAGCTATAAGCTATAAGCTGTTCCCATGCGTTACCGCGTTCTCCTCGCCCTCTGGCTCCTTGCCGATCTGCTCCTCTTTGTCGGATCCTACGCCGCGGCGTACGCGATCAGGGTAGGATTCATTTTCTCCACGGACTTTCCGCTCGATCAGCACCTGACAGCGACGTTCCTGGCGGCCCCCCTCTGGCTCCTCGTGCTCCTCACAACGCGCAGCTTTCACCTGACACGCAATCAGATAACGCTCAGGAGTGGAGCGTATATCGCCTACAGCGCTCTCGTCGGCTCCGCACTCTTCACGCTGATCTACTACTTCACCTTCAACCAGTTTTTCAGCCGACTTCTCATTATTGAAGCATTCCTGCTCTCTACATTTATCGTCTGGGGATGGCATATCGTCTTTGAGCAAATGTTAAGGAGAGCTCTTCGGATGCATCCCCCCGTCTTCCCGACCCTCGTCATCGGCGTCACGCGGGAATCGAGAGCCCTGATTGCAACCCTGAACCGGAGGAAGCACCCTCTCTCTCCCGTGGCCGTACTGGACGCCCGCGGAATCAAAGACACACACGTGGAAGGAGTTCCCTACTTGGGAAGACTGAACAAACTGGAGGGGACTCTCACGCGGTTGCGCCCCACGCACCTGATCCATGCAAGCGACATGGAGCAATCACTGAATCTGCTCTCCGCCTGCAAAAATAAAGGGATTGCGTACATCGTCCTCCCCTCCGTCTTCGGCATCGTCGGCAGAGACGAGCGGGTGGAATCCCTCGAGGGACACCCGGTGACGGTCGTGCCTCCGGAGAATTCGCGATGGAGTTGGTTCTTTCGGTAAGATTGCAGACATTTCCCTGATGCTTGCGGGTGGGATCCGCGCGCCACGGGGGGTGAAGGGGCAAGCGGAGGAGAGTTGGTGCGCGGTGCGTTTTCTTTGCTCCTTTCTTTGTCGGACAGACAAAGAAAGGAGAGGAATATTGTGAAGCGGACGCTATAATCCGATCATGCGCGCTTTTATCCTCGCAGGCGGTTTCGCCACCCGCCTCTGGCCGCTTACGGAGAAAAGGGCAAAGCCTTTGCTCCCCCTCAGGGGCAAACCGATTCTCACGCACCTCGTCGAGAAAATACCCGCGGATCTTCCCGTCACGGTCAGTACCAATGCGGCATTCGAAGATGCCTTCGAAGAATGGAGACGCGACCTCGGCCGCTCGGAGACCGAGATCGTCGTCGAGGGCACGAAACATGACGACGAGAAACTCGGCGCCGTCGGAGCGACGGCAGAGTGGATCACCCGGAGGAACATCGACGAAGACGTACTCCTCCTCACGGGCGACAATTACCTGGGATTCTCCATGGAGCAATTCCTCGCATCGTACCATGAAGGAACAACTCTGCTCGCGACATACGATATAAAGGATCTTCCGAAAGCCTCCTCCTTTGGAACAGTGATTCTCTCCCCCGGTGCATCCCGTCGCATTCTCGCTTTCGAAGAAAAGCCCCTGCAACCGAAAACCACGCTCGTCAGCACCGGCTGCTCCGTCCTGCCTCGTTCGACGCTCCCCGTCCTCCTGGACTACGCGAAAGGGCACCGGGATAACGTCGGAGGGGTCTTCGAGGAATTCCTACGACAAGGAATCCCCATTGAATGCTTTACGTTCCATGAACCGTGGCTGGATATCGGCTCTTTTCCGGCATACCTGGAAGCCCATCGCCTCCTCGTCCAGCATGAAACCATCGTGCATCCGTCCTCCGACGTTTCCGGGAGCACCTTTGAGGGGAGCAATACGATTGATCGTGACTGCATTGTGACCGGAAGTTCCCTGACGGATTGCATGATCTTCCGCGGATGCACGGTGCGTGACTGCGTCCTCCGTGATTGCATCGTCGATGAAGGATGTGTCCTCAAAAATGTGGATCTGGATTCGAAAATGCTCCGGGCGGGAACGGTGTTGGAAGGAAACGAAAGACACGAATGACAAAAAGGACACGAAAGATGCGACTTACGAAGCATTTTGGGTTTCTTTTCTGTCTTTCGTGTCCTCCGTGTCTTCCGTGTCTTCACACGGAATGCTATCCTTCCCACCTCTCATCTGATTGTATGAAGCATCCATCCACTCTCCGTATCGGCCTTCTGTCCCTGCTGCTCTTCTCCGGATGCGGAGCGGAGACAGTGTCCTACGAGATCAAGATCCGTCACGACGATCCGGAGAAACGCACGGAATTGATCGCTGCCGCAAAGAGAGTCGTGGAGCGGAGATTGCAGGCGGTCGGCGAGGAGGCCGTGGTCGAAATGGTGAATGAAAACGGGAAACTCATCATGCATGTCGGCATCTCCGAAGAAGTGACAGGTGAGCATCTCTCGAAAGAACTGACGGCGCCGTTCTCGATGCGGATCATGACCGAGGCGCCCGAAGGCAAAGGGGACGTTATGATCGAAGGGCAGGGAACGTTCAAGGAGACGGGCATCACGGAGGAAGATCTCCTCTGGGTCACTGCCAGCAAAGACACCGATCCCGCAAAAGGACGCGTTCTCCTGGAGTTTTCGGCGGAAGGCCGGAATCTCATGGGCGACGTCTTCCGGAAGAACAATGGCAAGTACATCGGCCTCTTCGTCCGAAAACTTCTCGTGTCCAAACTCCTCGTGGAGTCGAGCGAAGTGAAAGAATCCATTCTGATCACCGATATCCCGCAGTTTGCACTCGCGGAAATCTTCGCCGATGACCTCAATACCGGATTGCACGTTACCTTTGTTCCTCAGAAGTAAGACATCTCATGTCTCGTTCATCCTCCTCTCTTCGACTGACCATGACTGCGGTTTGCGCGGTCATTCTCGTATTCGTCGCTTTGCCGGACAGCTTCAAAGGATGGACACCGGAATTCGTGCGGAACGCCAAACTCCATTTCGGATTGGATCTCGTTGGCGGAACACAACTCGATTTTCGCATCTCCGAGGAAGAGATCGAACGCCAGCTCAAATCCATCGATACGGAGATTGCGGGACTCGAAGCACGGGGCATCACCGGGGAGCAGATCAATCAGCTTCTGGCGGAAAAGGCGGCCGTCCAGGAACAACGCGTCAATATCGTGGAAGCGATCCGCACCGTTCTCGAACGCCGCATCAACGCACTCGGCGTCAGCGAGGCAGTGATCACGCCGTCCTACGTAGGATCTGAAAAGCATCTGCTCGTGGAATGCCCGGGAGTCGTGGATATGCAGGAATGCATCAAGACCGTCGGGAAAACAATCCAATTGGAATTTAAGGAAGAATTCACGGAGGCCACGGACGAGTACACGGCGGAAGTCCGGCGCCGGGCGGATAGCGCCTACCGCGGCATCACCCAAAGCGGCCGCACCCTTGAGATCACGGGCCAGGATTTGGGGGACGACCTCGGCATGGCGTGGCAGCCGAACTTCACGGCATTCAAGGATGCCCTGCCTCAGGGGCTCGAAACCCTCTGGGAAACGCCCCCCGGGCACGTCATCAAGAAGGAAGGGTCGGTGACCGTCCAGGTACCGGATAACGACGGGAAGATCCGTGAAGAAATCATTCCCGGCATTTTCCTGGCAGAAGCCCTGGGACCCCGTTTCCAGACCGGACGACTCATCAATAACGCCCCCGTCGCCTTCGCGCATCTGGAAAAGACCGAGCCGGATTTGAAGGCCATAAGTCACAACAACGTGACGTTGGACACGGCCGGAGAGGAGATCGCCTCGGCGCTTCGGACCATGCAGGAAGGCGAGCTCAAAACCCTCACGATGCCCGATGGCACCGCCCGCATCCTCTTCCTGCGGCTCTTTACGAAGGGCGGCGAGCAGGTGGAGGCCAGTCACATCCTGGTGTCTTATCAGGGCGCCAGCGGCGCGGAGGAGACCGTCACGCGCACCAAGGAACAGGCGCTCGCCAAAGCGAAAGAATTGAAAGCGCAGATCGACAAGGGCGCGAACTTCACGACTCTCGCCCGTAAAGAATCGGATGGGCCCAGCCGGGCGGAAGGCGGCAAGCTCGGCGCCTTCACCCGCGGCACCATGGTTCCCTCTTTTGAAGCGGCAGCATTCAATCTGCCTCAGGGGGCCACGAGTGAACCCGTGGAAACTCCGTTCGGCTACCACCTGATCCGCGCCGACAAGGCAAAGACCGTCGCTCCGGACATGGCCAGCTTCAATGAGCTTATCGTCACCGGCGAGAACGCCGCCGTCCGCGCACAGGAGCTCCAAACCAGATTGCAGTCCGGCAATGTCCGCTCCACCGAAGAGGCAATCCCCGTCCGTACGCTCTTCTTTTCGCTGAAACCGACCGGATGGAAGGACACCGCTCTCGACGGCAAGCACTTCAGAGCAGCCTCGGTGACTCTCGATCCCGTCACGAATATCCCGGTCGTACAGATCCTCTTCGATACGGAAGGAGGTCGGCTCTTCCAGGAACTCACGAAAAACAATATCGGCAAACGTCTCGCCATCTTCGTCGGCGGCGAGCTCGTCTCGGACCCCGTCGTCCAGCAGGAGATCTCCGGCGGCACCGCGGTCATCACCGGCAGCCGTAACTTCGACGATGCGCGTCTCTTGGCACAGGACCTCAACACGGGCGCCATTCCTGCGCCGATCCATCTCGTGGGTCAGTACACGGTGGAAGCGACACTCGGCGCCTCAGCGCTCCGGACGTCGCTCCTCGCCGCCCTCCTCGGCACGATTCTCCTGATGATCTACATGGTGGTGGTCTACAGACTTCTTGGATTCCTCGCCAACATCGCGCTCCTCGTCTACGCGTTCCTCTTCTTCGTCCTCCTGAAATTGCCGCTCTTCCTCATCTCCGGGAACTACATTGTGCTCACCCTCGCCGGCATGGCGGGCATCATCCTGAGTATGGGTATGGCGGTCGATGCGAACGTCCTCGTCTTCGAGCGCATGAAGGAGGAACTGAAGAAAGGGAAACTCCTGAAGACCGCCGTGGAAACGAGCTTCATCCACGCATGGCCGGCCATCCGCGATGGAAACGTCTCAACGCTCATCACCTGCGCCATTCTCTTTCTCGTCGGCACCTCCATTGTCCGCGGTTTTGCCATCACGCTCGGACTTGGCGTCCTTCTCTCGATGTTCACGGCCATCACCGTCACCCGCTGGATGCTCAGGAGAGTGGCAGTCCTGCCTGTCGCCAATCGTACGGAGCTCTTCGGGGTGAAGCAACCGCAGGCACAGTCTGCACTATAGGCTTTTTCAGGCTCTTGACAGACACAATGCCGGGTTCGACATGCCATTTTCTTGCATACCCCGCATCCGAACACCTATACAGTACGTTATGCGCACACGGGAAAGACAAATACCAGAACCGGAAATCGCCCTTGGCACGACCGGTCACCGGAGAACAGAAAAATCCCTCACCACACATCTGACATATCTGACGGCATTCTTCGCGGCCAATATTGCGGCTTCAGCAGAGCCGCCGCCCGTACCACGGCAAGCCGACGGCAACAGTGCCACTTTGGAAGCAAAAGAGCATGGAAAAAAGGTCATCCGGAGCCTCGAAGAATGGTATGGCCTACCCGAAGTGAAAGATCTGAAAGCCGCTGTGAATGTGAAACTGAGAGATCTTTCAAAGAAGTATGCAACAACGGACAGGTTCAATGATCGACGCGCGCTGGACCCCTTGGCGACAGGCATCGTCGACGGAATCTTTTCCCATGAGTATGTACCCCTGCCTCCTTTGTACAGAGAATTTCAGAATCCCGCATTGAGCTGGGAGTTACGCAAGGCGCTGGAACTGCAAGTAAAAAAATATAAGCGAAATCCCTACGAACTGCCCATTGAAACGATCAACGGCACCGCGCTCATAGAATATCTCAACGAAAATCTTCGAATGAAATTCATCGTGGAAGAGGGGCACAGGAAGCCGTCGCAGCCACCAACATAAAAATTACCCCCGAAAAAAGACTGGCGTGGGAGCGGCTGGGCAACCTCTGCTCTCAAGAATCGCATCTGACCATGACCGTTTGCGGGCCGACCGACTGTATTCCTTCGTCCGTAAAAATTTTGCCGCGCAACCCAAAGATGGCATTGCACTACGAATCCATCTCGGGCGGCATCCGCATCAAGGAACACGATGACATAGCCGACAAGGGCAACACCAACGGAAAATGGGAAGATTTTTTCTTTGAGCAATGGGAAGATATGCTAAAAGCGGAAGACCAGTAACTTCTCTTATGGACACTCTCACTCTCTACGACTTCGAGCTTTGGACGCGCATCGGCGTGCCTGTGGAAGAACGTGCGAATGAGCAGCACATACTTGTGACGGTGAAGTTAACACTGGATCCAAAGGATGCAGCCTCCAAGGACGAACCGAGTATTGATTATGATCTCGTTGCAGCGGAGCTGAAAAAGATCTCCCGAACCAAACGCAAAACCATCGAGCGCTTCGCAGAGGATGCTGCAGGCGCGATCCTCAAAAGATTCAAACCTGCTTCGGTCACGGTCAGCATCAAAAAATTCGCTGTTCTGGGAGCGAAATTCGTGGAAATCGGCATCACACGACCATAATTCCCGCAGCCGGGCGCTGCGCCTGCCCACCGAAGTCTGTGGACGAAGGAGTGCCCCGGTCTACGGGCAAAAAATAGCTATACTGGCCATATACCGAACGTTTTCATCGCTCTCGGCAGTAACATCCATCCGGAAAAAAACCTGACGGAAGCCGCATCCCTGCTTCGAAAATGTTGGCCTGCCATCCGCTTCTCGAGCGTCTATCGCACGGCACCCGCGAAAGTGACGGACCAACCCGATTTTCTGAATGCCGTGGCCGCTTTTGAGAGTAAGGAATCTCCAGAGACGATCGCCAAACGGCTGCAAACGATCGAAACGAAGCTCAAAAAAGCCCCGCCGTACCGCTTCGGCCCCCGCACGATTGATCTGGACCTTCTCCTCTATGAAAATACGATACTTTCGGAGGAGCGATTAGCGGTGAGCGGTGAGCGGTCAGCAAATAATCTGATTATTCCGCACCCGAGAATGCACGAACGCAGATTCGTCCTGGAGCCACTATGTGAATTAATGGACGCTAAGCAAATACATCCGGTTCTGGGAAAAACCTGGGAAAATCTTTTGAAAGACACTGCAAATCAAAGGTGTGAACGAATTGATTTTGTATGGCCATAAAGGAAAACACTGTATAGTAACCATCTTCTTTCGTTCAAAATTGCTAACCGCTTGCCGCTAGTCACTCACCGCTCATCCATGGAAGAACTCTTCCAAAAACTCCTCAAGGCCCTGGGAGAAAATCCCAACCGTCCCGGACTCCGAGGAACTCCCAAGCGCGCCGCCGCGGCCTATCAACACTTCACTTCGGGCTACAAGCAGGATCTGCAAACCATCGTAAACAAGGCTCTGTACCCCGTCGACACGGAGGGTATGGTGATCGTCAAAGATATCGAATTCTTCAGCCTCTGCGAGCATCACCTGCTCCCCTTCTTCGGCAAGATCCATGTGGGGTACGTCCCTCATAAGAACGTCATCGGCCTCAGCAAAATCCCGCGGATCATCGATATGTTCGCTCGAAGGCTCCAGGTCCAGGAACGGATGGGGCAGGAAATCTGCGATGCATTGGAATCCGTCCTGAAGCCCAAGGGTATCGGCATCGTCATCGAAGCCCAGCACCTCTGCATGATGATGCGGGGAGTGGAAAAACAGCATTCACAAGCAGTGACGAGTTGTGTGAAGGGGCTTTTTAAAACAGATCAAAAAACACGGCAGGAGTTCATGGATTTGATTCGAAAATAAATAGCACGCAAGTTTATTGCTTCTCTCCCACTCCGCTTTCATTCGTAATGCCCGCAACTTCCATGAACTCTGGCAATTGCTCTTCAACGATCTCCCGCTGCATCCCCTGCATATCCCCGTCTTTCAATGCCTGTTCAATGCGGCTTTCACCGACGACTGCCGCAAGCTCCCCGCCGTCTTTCACATGCTGCTGATACTCGGTTGTGAGGTCGCTTGGGATATTCGCCTGCGAACTCGGCTGCCATTCCACAAGAGCACCGACTTTCGTCGTCACCACGTTCCCGGACGTATCGACATAGGTAATGCTCTGAAGATTATAGGCACCCGCCTGATCCTCCTGGTGAATCCGCTCGTGTTCATGCACGCGTTTCCAATACCCCTCATCCTGTAACGCGTAGTCCATCGCATTCACGTCGTACGTGACGGAGCGATCACCCATGTTCGTGTACGCAGCGGCTCCGATCGCCGCCGCATCGCCGACAAACGCACTGCCGTCCAGAATCGCTTTCTTGGATTCCGCATAACTCTTTGTATCCGTCATCACCTGGCCTGCAAGCCCATTCACGGCATCGCCAAATTGTTCCTGGAATACCTCCACCCGCTCCTCGACCTCCACTTCCACATTGGTGGTGAACTGATCCACGGTCACCTCCTGACCGTTCTCCTGCTCGGTTGTTACGACGTCTTCGACGATCGTGTGCGCGAGTTCTTGTTCCATAGCCACAGTATGGGAAAGAACTGCAAGGGAAGGAAACCACATTCTTCCCAATCTTTGCTTGCATCGTTTGAGTCTCTCATGCAAGCCAAAATCTTGATACCATCGATAAGCCCTGCGGGGCAGGAACGTTCCTGCCCCGCAGGGCGGACTACGGTCGGTCGGGCTTATAATCGATGTAGGTAAAGGGAAATGGATGCTCGGAATCCTGTGCATGTTCCTCTCGACGCACCTCTTGCCACTCAGTCGGATCGATCTCAGGAAAATACACATCGCCACCCTGAATGATAGTGTGCACTCGTGTTAAGTAAATTCTATCGACAGAGTAGCCGGCAAGAACAGAAATTTGATGAAAAATTTCTCCGCCACCAATAATGAAAACTTCCTTGTTTGTTCCAAGAAATTGAGCCAGTGCATCTGGAAGAGAAGCATATATTTCACAACCGGCCGGGGGCGATTTCAACGTCCTGGAAATAATAATGTTTTGTCTTCGAGGCAATGCATGTCCGATCGATTCAAATGTCTTTCTCCCCATGATGACAGGCTTGCCCTCGGTCAGTTGACGGAATCTCTTCAGATCGTCGGGGAGATCCCACGGCAGCTTGCCGTCCTTTCCAATGACATGATTGTCCGATGCGGCAACAATGAGAGAAATAATCATAGACAGAGCATATCATCGTCGGATGG
>JBBTTQ010000023.1:0-3358 GCA_038064175.1 Patescibacteria group bacterium | reverse complement strand
CCTTACGACATCGGGGAAGAACCGATTTCGATGAACCCCGCCCAGTCGCGAACCTTTGAGAGCTTTAAATCGTGCTTCAGGGAGGGGACGACGCAGATGAGGAAGTCGGCCGCGATGCCGCCTCCGAGCTGCAGAAACGCGATGGGATGCTCTTCGGAGGTCTCCATGTACCAGTCATAGAGAGAAGTGAAGTACTCAAGGCCACTCTTCATGATGTTTGGATTGATCACGGGGCCGGAGTCACTGCGATGTTTTCCGGCATAGGTATAACTCGCAAAAATGTTGCCCATGGTAGAGTCCTCAAATCCCGGAATGATGATGGGAATATTTTTTTTGTAGGCGGCATACGTCCAGCAGTCATGCGGATTCGCCGCAGGATCGGGCTTGATGAGATTCTCCGCAAAGAGTCGCCGGAAGTATTCGTGCGGGAAATAGCGCTCCCCTTTCTTCTCCGCCGCCTGCCACATTTTGAGAAGATGCGGCTCCATGATACGCACACTCTCGTCCTCGGGCAGGAAGGTATCCGTGATCCGACGAAGCCCCGCATCCCGAAGTTCCGCTTCCTGTTCGGGGGTGAGCTCGGTGTAGCGCGGAATGTAGCCGTAGTGCGAGTGAGCGACGTAGCGATAGTAGGATTCCTCGTGGTTTGCGGCGGTCGCCGAGATGAGGTGCACTTTGCCCTGCCGGATGAGCTCCGCAAGCGTCACGCCGATCTGAAAGGAGCTCAGGGCTCCGGCGATCGTCACGACCAGTCGTCCGCCTTCCTCCAGATGTTTTTTCAGCCACAGCGCCGCCTGCAGCGTGGCGCCGCCATTACAGTGCAAAAGCGCGCGTTCGGCAAAGGTTGAAATGGGGGTCTTGCTCTTTTTGACGAGCGACGAGACGCCTTCCGCTCCTCCCGTGCGGGAGGCTTCGGGGATGACGTACTTTTTCAAGTTCGGAGAGAGCTGATCGAATTTCTTCTTCATGGACTCATGAGGGTAAATGGACATCGACGCGCAAATCATCGTACATAGTTTCCAAATCTGAGCAATATCTTATGCTACAATTTTGACATCAATGACTCTGAAAAATGGGCATGTCTTCTCTTCTACCATCCTCTCTCTGCCCGCCCGCCATGGTCCGCCGAGCGACGAAGGCGGGTCTCTCTCCTTCAAAGAAGGAGAGAGGACTTTGCAACACACATTGTAGAGGTTCCGTTCGTTCTCCTTCGGGTATCTCTATCAGGTCACTTACCGTAACGTCCTCTCCCCTTAAAAAGGGGAAAGACAGAGAGAGGTTGCTAAATAAATTCGTCAGTAATCTATGAACAAGCGAATCGTGACCATCGGCCTCATTCAAATGCGATGCTCTAATTCTCCGGATGACAACCTCACGCGTGCACTCGCGAAGATCGACGAAGCAGTGGAAAAAGGAGCCAAGATCGTCTGTCTGCCGGAACTCTTCTTGAGTACGTATTTCTGCCAACGTCCGGATGACAAAAAGGCGCTCGCAAGTGCGGAAAAGCTTCCAAATAAGAACACCGAAGCCATCGCGAAGAAAGCGAAGGAACATGGGATCGTCATCGTTGGTGGATCACTCTACGAACTTGGAAGCGATGGTAAGCGCTACAACACCTCCCCCATCTTCGGACCCGATGGAAAACTTCTCGGAATCTACCGCAAGACCCACATCCCGGAAGACATTCTCTACCACGAGCAGCACTATTTCGCGTCCGGCGACTTAGGCATCCGCGTCTTTGAAACCCCCTTCGGAAAAATATGCCCTCTGATCTGTTTCGACCAGTGGTTCCCGGAGGCCGCGCGCATCGCAGCTTTGAAAGGCGCGGAAATTATTTTCTATTCGACCGCCATCGGCACCATTGATGAGTCTGTGGAAGAGAATATCACTGGAAACTGGGAGCAGATGTGGCGATCCGTCCAAGTGGGACATGGCGCGGCGAATTCCGTCTATATCGCGGCCGCGAATCGTGTCGGGAAAGAGGACCATATCACGTTCTGGGGCGGATCGTTCGTTTCTGACCCATCGGGAGCAGTGCTTGCGAAAGGCAATGACAAAGAAGAGATCATCATTGCCAGGTGCGATCTCAACCGCGTGAAGGCGCTGCAGGATGCGTGGGGATTCCTCCGGAACAGGAGGCCGGAGACATATCAAGAGTTAATTGATAATTGATAATTGATAATTGATAATGGACGCAGTGCGAGTGATAGGAATTCTTCCATCATTTTCAATTATCAATTCCCCACATACACGTGAAACCAGAGATCGAATCACCGAGTAAGCGCGGCTATCGCATGCCCGCGGAATGGGAACCGCATGCGGCGACATGGCTGACGTGGCCGCATGACGAAGCGCACTGGCCCGGGAAGTTCAAAAAAATCCCGCCCATCTGGGCTCGGATCACGAAGGAATTGATTGAAGGCGAAGATGTCCACATTCTCGTTCACGATACAGTGACGGAGAAAATCGCAGAAAAAGAACTGAAGAACGCAGGTGCGACCAGCGACCGCGTCCATCTCCATCGCGTGCCGAACAATTTTTCCTGGGCGCGCGACCATGGACCCATTTTCCTGAAGAATGATACGGGCGAAACGCTCATCACGCACTGGGGCTATAACGCCTGGGGGGAGAAGTGGACACACGACCTCGATGAACAGGTGCCGGCGCACATCGCGAACATCACGGGGATCCCCTCCGTGCGCGTCCCGATGATACTCGAGGGCGGCTCCATCGACGTGAATGGACGTGGAACCCTCCTCACGACCGCCTCGTGTCTCCTTCACCCCAATCGTAATCCCGGCCTCAAGAAAGACCAGATCGAGAAGAATTTGAAGGATTATCTGGGAGTTATAAACGTCCTCTGGCTCGGCGACGGCATCACGGGCGATGACACGAACGGCCACGTCGATGACCTCACCCGCTTCATCGGACCCCGGAAAATCTTCGCGGTCATCGAGGAGGACGAAAACGATGAAAATCACGCGCCGCTCAAGGCCAATCTGGAACTTTTAAAGCAGATGACGGATGAGGCCGGTCATCCGTTTGAAATTCACACAGTTCCATTGCCGTCTCCCCTCTTCTACGAAGGCATCCGCCTGCCTGCCAGCTACGCGAATTTTTACGTCGGCAACTCGGTCGTCCTCGCCCCCGTCTTCAACGACGCGAATGACAACGCATCGATCAACGTTCTGACAGAAGCATTCCCTACGCGCCGTATTGTCCCGATCGACACGACAGATCTCGTCTGGGGCTTCGGCGCATTCCACTGCATCACGCAGCAGCAACCAGCAGCTTCCAGCTTCTCTTGGAAATAAGACCGCAATCACTCATTATTCATTCACATCCTCGGGCAATTAGC
>JBBTTQ010000022.1:0-1609 GCA_038064175.1 Patescibacteria group bacterium | reverse complement strand
TGCTACAGTGGGCATCGACCCAGGAAAAGTGCAATTACAGGTGGACTGATACACTGCATAGTCATTCGTAGAAAAAAACGATACGATGCTGTCATGTCCGCCGTGATTCTCGACGGCCGCGCCATTGCTTCAGAGTTGCTCTCGAGCCTGAAAGCGGACGTGCAGAAACTCAACCCAAAACTCGTGATCGTACAAGTCGGTGAGGATCCCGCGAGCGCCAGCTACATCAAACAGAAAATCAAAGCATGCGCCGAAGTGGGCATGCGAAATGAACACATCCATCTGCCGACGAAATGCGCCAGGGAGGACTTGATGCGAACGGTAACGGCGCTCAATCAGAATCCGGATGTGACGGGCTTCATCGTGCAGCTTCCCCTGCCGCCGCATCTGACGGCATTCGTCCCGGAACTGATCGATGCCATCGATCCAAAAAAAGACATCGACGGATTCGGCGCTATCAATATCGGCCACACATTCCTGGGATCCGAGCAATTGCCGCCGGCAACCCCCGCTGGCGTTATCCATATCCTGGAATCCTCGGGCATCGCGATCGAAGGAAAGCGCGCGGTGGTCGTTGGACGCAGCAACATTGTGGGAAAACCTCTTGCGATCATGCTCTTGAACCGGCACGCGACCGTGACGATTTGTCACACCAGGACAGAGGAATTAGGACGAAGGACGAAGGAAGCGGACATCCTCATCGCAGCGGTGGGAAAGCCGAAAATGATCACTGCGGATATGGTCAAAAAGGGGGCTGTCGTCATCGATGTCGGCATGAATCGGACCGAAGAAGGGCTCATCGGGGATGTTGATTTCAAAGCGGTGAAAGAAATCGCCTCGGCGATCACGCCTGTCCCCGGCGGGGTCGGCCCGATGACCGTCGCGAGCCTCATCAAAAATTGCGTGACGGCGAAGAAATTGCAGGCAGGACGCTCAGACGTTTAATCCCGGTACTCTTTGTTGCTGGGATCGCGTTCATGCAGAGAGGAAAGCAATTTTTTTGCAATTCTTACATTCCGCATGATAAGCATCGCCCAACACTCACCACCTGTGTATGACACGCGTCTTCGGCTTCTTCGACCGACCAACGCGGGCATTCATCGTATTTTGCTGGCGCTGCGTCGAAGCCCGGTCTTCCCGCTTCATGTCCTGGAACATCTCGCTTTCCTTCGGCAATACCGGATTGGCACGAACTTTTTCCTGCTCCAGTTCACCCACGGTTTCGACGAAGTATTCATTGAGAGCCAGAATGGCTCTGTGATGATCTTTATTGCTTTTGCAAATGGAGTGCACCGCCTGAATGTAGGGGTCAAGAAGAGCGGCAACGGCATCGTTCGTCCCTCTGGTAAGTTCTTTCAATTTGCTGCCGATCTCGACCAATGAGTCGACGCAGAGCGTCTGCATGCTGGGATCGATCTTCACATGAAGACTGTTCATGCGAGAATGGACCAGGGTCGAAAGGTTTTGCGGTTTTGGTTTTCCATGGACGGACATATTGATATTATAACATTTTATTAAACTAATAGCAAATATGGAAAACTATGCGTTCCCCGGGCTGCATAGGTTCAGATACATATTGCACTCCCTGGGTCAGCAATGACCTATGGGC
>JBBTTQ010000021.1:0-9670 GCA_038064175.1 Patescibacteria group bacterium | reverse complement strand
TCCACCGTGGGAGTGCCGCGGGAATCGAGGATCTGTCGCGCGTGGAGGGACTGGATCTTCATCACACGTACTTTAGTTCAGAAGAACCGAATCGCCAAACACCAAGAGAATTCAAATGATCAACCAACGGAGGATCAACGTCTGACCCTGGTCCTTGATGTGTGAATCCCCTCCTGGCGATTGGCGATTAGTCACTTCCTATCCGCTTCTTCGCTCTCTGGTGGATGAGTCCCGTATATCCTGCGAGCATCGTAATCACCATCGCTACCGTCTCCGGTCCCGAGGAAGGAAGTCTCGGCGGCGGGGTTTTCACCTGCGCGAGCGCTTTGGAACTGCCGGAGGACTGAAGACGTTTCGAGGATGAAGAGGAGGAATCGACCGATGAGCTTTCGGAGGAGCCGGAGCTGTTCGCGCGCTCACGTCGTTCCGCGATCTCCTGCCGACGGGCATCGAGCGCCCGAAGACGCCTGCGCCAGGCTTCCTCCTCCGGATTTTCCGAAGGATCCAGGTTCCTGCCCCCTTGGGCGACTTCGTCCGGACGATCCGTAAAGGTTCCGGTGCCAACGACGTCCCACCAGCTGCCGCTCCAGACGAGGGAGGAAACCGCGTCGTCCCAATGGAGATAGCGCTCGCTGGCATACGCGAACCCCGCGAAAGGAACGAGGAGAAGCAAAAGAATGATGACGCGGGAAATTCTGCGGCGAATCACTTGCAGGCAGAAGACGATGAGGAAAAAAAATCCGAGAATCACCGGAGCGGCCGACCAGCCCCACGTGTACCAGTGGTGCACCGAAAGCGCTCTTGGCTCACGCAATGCAATGAGCTGAATCACAAGCCAGAGAACGAGCATTCCCGCAGGGACAAAATGGAGCACGCGGAAGGAATACTCCGCGCGGTTCTTTTTCAGGACCGGGTAAAAGACGAGTGCGTAGAGGAGGGAGATCGCAAACGCGATGGCCCACGGAAGCGCTCCTTCCGGCAGAAGCGGGAGCGTGTCCAAAGCGACACCCGTGAGGAGGATGACGAGGCCGAGGAGGAGGATGAGGAAGGTCTCCGTGAGGTGCTTCAGCGGCATAGGAACGGGGATGTTCCCCTCTATTCGATATCCTGTCAATGAACAGGCTGAAATGCTCATATTTCGATAGTTTACGGGTTGTCATCAATAAAAAAACCGCGAAGCGGCGGGTCTCGCGGGTCCCGCCGCTGGAGCGCTCTTCTCAGGGAAAGGATGGCCCATGGAAGGAAAACCGCAGGTTTGCCTTCCATGAAGTTATAGCCACTTTTTCTTCGAAAAAATCCACGCCGTCCAGAGGGTGACCACTCCGATGACGCCCGTGATCGCGAGGAAGGCAAACATATTCTCCGCCATCGGCAAACGGACGTTCATGCCGTAGAGACCTGTGACGAAGATCGGAAAGAGCGAGAAGACGTTGATGACCGTGAGGACGCGGATGATGGTGTTCGTTTTGTGGCTCAGGAGGGATTCGTGCGTTTCGTGCAACGCCTCGCTCATTTCTTTTGCGGTTTCAAGGAGCGACCACTGGCGCTCGATGGCGTCCAGAATATTGTCAAAGTAGATGCCAAGATCGGGCATGATGAACTTCTTGTTCTTGTGCTCCAGGACCGCGACGAGCGTTCGCTGCGGCTGGATGACGCTGCGCATGGTGATGATGTTGCGTTTTACCGCGAGGATATCCCTGTGCACGTCCGTCTCCTCCTCTTTCTCAAAAAGTTCCTCCTCGATGATCCGGAGCTTCTTTTTGATGCTGTCGACCAGCGGAAATCCCTGGTCGAAGAGCTGACGCATGACTTCGTAGAGGAAGTACCCGGTCCCTTCCTGCAGGTATTCCGTTTTCTTCTCCTGGAACTCCTGGATCTCGTCAAAGAGACGGTCGAAGAGGGGGATGTTGCCCCCATGGATCGTCACGATGAAATCGGACCCCAGGAAAATATTCACTTCCTCCTTCACAATGCGCTCCGTCTTCATGTACGGAATATGGAAGACGAGGAAAAGGTAATTCTCGTACTCCTCGATCTTCGGACGCTCGTTTTCGCTGAGGCAGTCTTCGATATCGAGATCGTGCACGTGGTACGCGCTCTGGAGTTCGCGAAGCTCCTGCTCCGTGGGGCCGGGATAATCGCGCCAGGTGATGCCTTGGTACGTGATAGAGCGCATGGGTGTCAGGAATGCTGCTTTTTTGCGGGAAGATATTTCCCGCGAGGATCATCGACCGTTACCATCGGCAGGACCGTGTAGTGGCGATGCCGGAAATTCCGTATTTGGTAGACGAGATAAAGAGCGAGAGCGGCCGCCCAGAGCGCCCAGAGAAACCGCATGGCAACGAACTGGATCCCTTCGACGCGGGCCACGGTGAGAACGATTCCTGTAACGCCAAACGAAAGGAGCGCGGTTGACCAGGAATTACTCAGCCGCTTTGTCACGGGATTGCCGAGTCGTCCGCGCCAGAAACGAACCAGGAGGGAAAGGACCACAAATGTGGCGCAGATTCCGAGAAGCAAGATGGCTTTGGGACTCCCGTAGCCGGCATTGCCCGGATTCGGATAGAACAGATAGGAGAGGATCTGCATGGCGGGAAAGGGATGCTAAGAAGGACAGTTCCTCATCCACAAGGAACAAGGTGGCTTGCGTCGACGAAAACCCTATCCCTGTCCCCCTTCGGGGACAACCTCTTTTTTGGTCGTAAGGAGCGAACGAAGCAGTTCCTCCGTTTCGCGTTCATGGAGCGTCCGTGAAGGGCGGAGCAACAGATACAGTAAAAATCCGAGGAACGGCAGCAGCGCCGTGAGAATGATGGCGAAACACTGATAGACGAAGGAGTGCGAGCGCAGGAGAATATCCCGCGTCGCGAAGAGAATCAGAAAGACATCGAGAAATCCGAGTGCGATGAGTCCGATCTGAATAATCCTGAAAACAGGATCATCCGACAGAAAGAAATTCCAGGTGGAAAGAAAAGTAGTCATATTCAAAGATGGGGATAACGTCTGCGATGGACGACAACGTAGACGACCGTGGCGAGGAGCGAAAGGATGGAAAGGAACTGGCTGAACCGAAGCTCAAACGTCGCAAACGGGAGCCATGGCCGGACGAAAAGATAGCCTCCGTACACGAGGCTGAGGAGCGCCTCCGACAGAATGAGCTGCCTCTGCGTCAGTTTGAGCTCGATGACAGCGAACACACCCAGACTGACGAAGAGCATCAGAAGCACCACAAAGTCGATCTTCATGGCGAAGACCGGAATCCCGAAGTCGCCCCGGAAGTACTCGAACAGAAAGGTGGCGATCGCCGCGACGACAATCCCGAAAAGAGTTTCCGCACCGACCCGTTTTTCGCGTTTCCGGATAAGGAGGAGGAGGAACGTAAGAACGAAGTAGAACAATGCGTAGTAGAGCTGCACGGGATGGATAGGCACCGCGTAGCGCACGTTCATGGCGTCGTACGTCACCCCGAAGATCGAGTCCGTCGGCCGACCGTAGTACGCGCCCGACGCGAACGCCCCGATCCAGTTGAAGACGAGGCCCAGCATTGTCGCGGGCAGAAGCGCATCCAGCCACTGCAGAAACGTGGAGCGCTGATCCCTGGTCGCGAAGTAGAGGACGAATGCGATCCCGACGGCGGCCCCGAGGAAACTGAACCCTCCGTCCCAGACAATGAAGATCCTCGGGAGATCTTTGAGGTACACCCGGTACTCGGCGATGATGGCAAAGAGCCTGCCGCCGACGAGGAAGGCCAGGAGGTACTGCCAGGAGTTCGCGCGGATATGCTGCAGCGACAGAGGCGCGCTCTGCGCGAGCCGTAGGAAAAACTCCGTCGAGAGCCAGATGCCGAGGAGGAGGAACACGAGCCGCGTCCAAATAGTGAATGGCCCGAACTGGAAGGCTTCGAACATGCGGAGAAGGATACCACATCTTTATCCTACCTCCCTCTGTACCTCCCTCCTTCAAAAACAACATCTCCCAGCGCGGGATGCCTGCGCTGGGTGATAAAGGATTGAAGTTCATCCGATCGAAAGTTCCAGTCTCCGGCCGACTATATCACCCTTCATCTTCTCCAAAAACTCCGCAAACGGCACCGTCACCTGCTTCTTCGTTTTCACGTTCCGGACGGCGACGCTTTTGCTCTCCACTTCCTTGTCGCCGATGACAAGAAGGTACGGGATCTTCTGCTGCTCGCCTTCCCGGATCCGCTTGCCGAGGGATTCGGAAGAATCGAAGAATTGCGGTCGCATTCCCGCCTGTTTACATTGTTTCTCGAGCGTGCGGGCATAGTCCTCGTGCGGACCGGCGACGGGGATAATGGCGACCTGCACGGGCGCGACCCATAGAGGGAAGAGCCCCGCGTGATGCTCGATGAAGATACTGAGGAAGCGCTCGATCGCACCCATGATCGCCGCATGAATCATGACGATCGGCTCCTTTTCCCCCCGTTCATTGATACAGGAAAGATCGAAACGGTCCGGCATGTTGATATCCAATTGGATGGTCGCCACCTGCCATTCGCGGTCGATGGCATCCATGGCCATAAAATCGACTTTGGGTCCGTAGAAGGCCGCCTCGCCCGGAGCCTCGACGTATGGCACTCCCCTCTCTTTTGCAATCTTCCGGATGCCACTCTCCGCCTTCTTCCACAATTCCGGCGTCCCCAGATACTTCTGGAAATTCGCAGGATCGTGGAGCGACAGACGCACTTTGAGAGTCCCGAACCCCGCCGTGCGATAGAACGTGTCAACGATGTCCCACACGTTCAGAAACTCCTGCTCGACTTGGTTCTCCCGGCAGAAGACGTGCGCGTCGTCCTGCGTGATGCACCGGACGCGCGAAAGGCCATGAAGCTCGCCGGTTTGTTCGTCGCGGTAGACCATGGTCGTCTCCGCGTAGCGTTGCGGCATATCGCGGTAGCTGCGCTGTTGCGACGCGAAAATCTGCGTGTGATGCGGGCAGTTCATCGGTTTCATGGCGAACTCATGATCATCGCGCGTCCTGATACGGAAGAGATCGTCGCTGAATTTCTGCCAGTGGCCGGAGGTTTCGTAGAGTTCTTTCTTCGTGATATGCGGAATCGTGACACGCATGTATCCCTTCGCAGCGCGGAGTTCCCAGACATATTGATCCAGGAGCGTGCGAAGCAGCGTTCCCTTCGGCGTCCAGAGCGGAAGACCTGGCCCGACGAGCTCGCTGAAGATAAAAAGATCCAATTCCTTCCCGAGCTTCCTGTGATCGCGCTTCTTCGCTTCCTCCATCATTTTCAGGTACTCCTCCAGCTCCTTCTTCGTCGAAAACGCCGCGACGTAGATGCGCGTCAGCTGCTCGCGCTTCTCGTCCCCTCGCCAGTACGCGCCAGCAAGATGCATGATTTTGAATGCATCCGCGGGAATTTCGTTGAGATTCTCGACATGCCCACCGCGGCAAAGATCGGTGAAGGTCTCTTCGCCCTTCGGACCAATATTCACGTAGTGCGAAACTGATTGCACACCCTCGTTCTTTTCGAGATCCTGAACGACCTCCACTTTGAACGGCTGATTTTTGCTTTTCCAGTACTTCTTCGCATCCGCGGCGCTCAGGTCATCCCTGCGGAATGTCTGTCCCTGATTGATGATCTTTCGCATTTCCCTCTCAATCTTCGAAAAATCCTCTTCGGAAAGCGGTGCCGCAAACTGAAAATCGTAGTAGCAGCCGTAATCAATCGGCGGCCCGATGGTGTACTTCGTTTCAGGCCAGAGCTTCGTCACCGCTTGCGCCAGCACGTGCGCCAGCGAGTGGCGAAGTTTGTAGAGATGATCGGACTCGTCTGGCGCTTTGGACATGAACAAAGAGTATCAGGAAATACCGGAGACCGAAACGCATCATTGCCGCCGTCATTGTAAATCCCCCGCTGTAGCCATGCTGATGCTAAAGCGGGGAAATTGTTTTGCCGGCCAACGGTCATCGAGATCTAAGCGGCAATCGGAACGCCGTATTTGCGCCGGTAATACCTCAACAGGGTTTTCCTCATTTCACTGCGCAGCTCTTCGGAGCCGGAAAGGTAAACCTGAAAACTGACACTCTCCAGAGACAAAGGAACTCTGACACGAAAGAGCAGGACTCCTTCTTTTTTAACGAGGACCCATTTCTCTTTTTGCCTCACATCGTGCTGGCAGATGATGTGATAGCCGCAAATTTCTTGTGAAAAAAACAAGTTCGTAAGATACAACACTTTTGCAAAAGCCTGATCATCCGACTCTGCATTTTTCAAAGCGGTCCGAATCGCATATTTCTTCCTGCGTTGGAACGCAACTACTGCGACGACGAGAAGCGCGACGGCTCCAAGAACGTAATGCATGGGAAATTCTCCTGAATGTTGGCCGAAAAAACAAAGAGCAAGGCAACGTGCCTGCTGTTGTCAGCAAAGCATATCGGGATAAAATATCAAGAGAGTCCCCTACCCCGGCAACCGGAACTGGCTTCCGGCGCTCATGATTCTTTGTGCTGCGGAACGAGTGCCTTCTGCCGTCGCAGGATCGCTCTCCTGAGGCGGCTCGTCGTTGGGCGTCACGTCGGGGAGTCCGTTTCCGCTCTGCATCTCTATCGCCCTCTGTATTGCACGGAGTGTTCCCTCGACATACCGCTGAGTGAAAAAAGGGTCCACTTCGTAGGACTTCTTTGTTTCAATCGGAAAATTTTTGGACACAAGCGGCTCGCTGGACATGAGGATGACCCGCTCGAGTGCTGCGCCCCGGACTCCCAGCACCCGTAATTCGTTCACTCTCTGTACGACGGCTGCAAATTGCTCCTTCGAAATCGCAGGCGTCTTCCGGGTGAGATCGTCCTCTGTAAACGGATCGTAGTAAGCATCTATTTTTCTTTCCAGTACACCATCGTACCCTTGTTTTAAAATTCGTTTCGCCTCACTGCCCGGTTCTGGCGCTCTGTCCAAACCCATGCAAAAACGATAGCACGAAAGAATACTTTGCAAAGAAAATACTAGGCACCGGGCTTCCTGAACCAGGTCCCCGCCGCCAGCGCACGCTGTCGTATCTCGGCACAAGCGCCGTGAATGGCGGGTCTCTCCACTTCTTTGCCCCGAACATCCGGCAACGTTCCATCCCCTCTTTTTTCCATTTCCTGCAAAACGCGCATGAAATATCGTCCCGCATACTCTCCAAACGTCGCCCCCTTCCGCATACCGACAGCCGCTTCTGCATCGGGCCATTCTTTCAGAATGGGTATAACGATGTCCAAAAAAGCGTGTTCCAAATCGTCCCCCCGGAATCCTGCCGCCCGTAGCTCATCGCACGCTGCGAGTAGTCCGTCGAGATTCTTCGGATGATCCAGAAGGTGAAATCGGCGAAACGCTTCATCGAGCCTCAGCAGCGGCCCATCCAACGTGATGAAAGACTCCATAGCAACGCTAAGAATACCATACATTGCTCCATATATTGAACTAATTATTTGTTCAGACTTTTCCTCTCCTATTTCAAACGACGTTGAGTTCCTGCTCAATCGCACGAAGTTCGCGAAGCAGCAGCGGATCGTTCTGCAATTTCTTCTCGATCTTATCGACCGCGTTCATCACGGTCGTGTGGTCGCGATTGGAGAAAAGTTCCCCGAGCCGGACGTAGCTGATGCGGAGGTGCTTCTTCCCAAGGAACATGACGATCTGACGGGGCATGAGAATCTCGCGGACGCGCGAGGCGCCGATCATGTCCTGCACGGAGACCGAGTAGTAGCGGGAAACCGCCTCGAGGACTTCCTGGAACGTCGGCGCGCGCTTCGCGGGCATGTCGAAGCCGACGACCTCCGGTTCCGCATAGGGATCCTTGTTCAGCTTCCGCATGATCTCGGCGATGCTTCTGATGGTCGGCATCCGCTGCTCCAGCTCATACTGCGCGACGGCCTGCATCAGGATGCCCTCGAGCTCGCGGACGTTCTTCGTCACGTGCTCGGCGATGAACTCGAGGATTGTCCGGTCCAGGAAGATCTGATACTCCTGCGCTTTCTCGGAGAGGATGGCGAGCCTCGTTTCGTAATCGGGAGAGGAGACGTCCGCGATCATGCCGCGCTCGAAGCGGCTGATGAGACGATCTTCGAGCTGCATCTCCTTCGGCGGCCGGTCAGCGGAGATGATGATCTGCTTACGATCCTCGTAGAGCGCGTTGAACGTGTGGAAGAACTCCTCCTGGGTGCGCTCCTTATTGGCGAGGAACTGCACGTCATCGATGATGAGCACATCGACCCTCCGGTAGCGGCTGCGGAATTGTTCCATCTTCTGATGCTGGATGGCTTCGATGACCTGATTCGTGAAGTCCTCCGTCGTCGTGTACACGACCGTGGCCTTCGGCATCTGTTTCAGGATCGCGTTGCCCGTCGCCTGCAGGAGGTGTGTTTTCCCGAGCCCCACGCCGCCGTAGAGAAAGAGCGGATTGTATTTCCCGCCCGGCTGCATGGCAACCGCCATGCAGGCCGCATGCGCGAGCCTATTATTCGAACCGATCACGAAATTTTCGAGGGAGTAACGGGGGCTCAAGATCTTACTCGTGAGTCCTTCGGCCAGCCTCACCTCCGGCTTGCCCGGAAGCTTTCTGCGCCTGTGCTCGGGGAAACTCTCAAGGAGATCGAATGTCCTGTCGGGATGATCTTTGAGGGCAACATCGACCTTGTAGACGATCTGGCGGATGTCCTCGCGCACGGCACAAGCGCACTCGAGCGTCACGGTCCGGTAGTGTTCCATGTGCCAGTTTAAGTACATCGGGAGCGGAAGGCCGACGACGAGCGTCCCCTCCTCGCAGCCGAGAGCGGCCGTATCCTTGAACCACGTGATGAACTGACTGCGCTGCATTTTCCCCTCGAGTCTCCGAAGCACTTCGAGCCAGAGATCCTTGAGGACAGCTTCGGCGGCCACCTGCGGAGCCGGTGATGACGCGACGGCGGTGGTCACAGGAAGAGGCGGAGAATGTCGTGATACGTGATGAGGAGGATCAGGAGGAGGAGGAACGCGAATCCGACGGCATTGGTCGTCAGCTCAAAGCGACGGTTGGGCGGACGCCTCGAGACCGCCTCGAAGAGGACGAAGAGGAGCCTTCCTCCATCGAGCGCCGGGAGAGGCAGGATATTCAAAATCGCAAGGCTGAGGCTCAGGAGCGCGACGAGGCGCAGGTACGTCATGAATCCCTCCTGAACGGAGACGTGCGTGAGTTGCGCGATGCCGACGATGCCCGTGATGCCCTCGGGGACTCTCCCCGTTCGCGCCAGCGACTGGAAGAGCGTCACCATCCCCAGCACCGTCTGAACGGTCATCACCTTCGCCTCGCGGAGAGACAGAACGAACGCCCGCGGAAGAGAGCGCCGGGGCGACGAAAGTTCGCGCGGGAAGGGGCGAAGGGTCACACCGGTCTTGCCGTCCAGGAGAGGGATATCGAATGTCTGCTCCGTTTTGAAATCCTCGCCCGTGAGCACGAAGTACGTTGCGCGCCTCTTTCCAGTCTGCATTTCCGAAACGCGCTCGGGTGAGTCCACGGGGGTTCCGTCGACCGCGAGAAGGATGCTTCGCTTCGGGACGCCGACCTTCGCTGCGTTGCCCCCGGAGAGGACGTCGTCGATCAAGACCGCCGGCTGCATGTTGATTTCCCCTCTGTCGGCCGCCGCTTTCATCTCCTCAAACGACAGGTAGGTCGGG
>JBBTTQ010000020.1:0-7736 GCA_038064175.1 Patescibacteria group bacterium | reverse complement strand
TTCGCGCAGCAGCCCCCACCACACTCCGCCCTCCTTCGGAGAGCTTCGCGTGGCACGCCACCCCAGAGAATGATGGTTCCAATGCTATTCCTGATTTGAATATCGATGAGTTCCAGTCCGCTGCAGATGAGATCCACGGCGAAAGCTTGCTGGATGACTAAGGCTCTATCCTGCCGAAATTCTGCACCCAGTACCCGTTACTGTAGCCGATGCCGATCTCGTCAAAGTTTTTGCTCAGAATGTTCGCCTTGTGCTTCGGGCTCTTCATCCAGGCGTCGAAAGCGCTCTCCGGAGTTTTCTGGCCGCGGGCGATGTTTTCTCCGGTCCACCAGCGCCAATTGCAGGAACACGGGGCCACCACGTACCCGGCCGCTCTGATGCGCGCATCGGAATCGAGACCGTCAAGGTTTCGATGGGAGAAGAATTTTCGGGCGAACATATCCTGCGCATGCGCCTGCGCGGAGCGCGTGAGGAGAGTATTTTCCTTCATAGGCTTCAGCTTCACCTTCGCGCGCTCGGCATTGACGAGCGCCATGATACGAGTGCGGAAGGTGTTGAGAGTCATCGTCGTTCCCGTTTGCACACGGAGCAATGTCAGGCTCGCCTGCAATGCGTTTCGTCGCAGGAGCCTCCTGTCCTTCGCCAAAACTGAAAGCTGCAGCGCCTGCGCAACACGCACAACTCTCGTTCGTTCAAGAACGGTCTCCGCGGCAAGAGCCTGGAAGTCTCCTGCGAACGTCCAAAGTACGAAAGAGGTAACTCCGGCAATGGGAAGGTACATAGTCGAATCGGATTGTAGACGCACAGCCAGAATCCGTCACGGAGGGAAGCTCGGAAAAATCCGAATATCCCGCGACAGTTTCTCCCCAGCACGCGCGAATAAATTCGTTTCTCTGCCCGTCGGTTAGCCCCCGACTTACATCGGGAGCTAATGTTGCCGGTCCACGGAATTTATTCCGTCGTGTGCGTTCGTCTAAGGGGGTGGGGTTCAGTTACAGGCTTTTGGCTTTTTTGAGATATTCTATCGCTTCTTTTTTCGAAGTGATCTCCCCTCTGATTTGCGCAGCATGGAGTGCGAAGAGGATCTCCCCAACTCTTTCTCCCGGCGCCAGCCCCAGGATATCCATGACTTCATCCCCTGTGAGAAGTTGAACAGGCGGACGCGGATTTTTGTCGAGGAACAAATGATAATCCTGAACAATTTTATTATACAATCCGAAGTCGGCGGGGTCCGTTCCCGCAATGTCGAGCCAGAAGAGAGCCATGAGTTCCAGAAACCACGGATGGAAATACCAGTGCGCTTTGCGTTCATCGCTCATAGGTTTCGAACCGCTCTGCGTTTCAACGAACGACCCCATCATCATGTGATGTTTGATAAGCCAGACGATTTTATCGATGCGTTTTTTTGGCGTCTGAAGACGCCGCAGCGCCTGTTCCGCAAGTTCGGCCGAGACTGTGGCATGATGGTCGAAACGAATCCGTTCTTTGAGCGAAAAGGTTTTTGCCTTGCCGCTGTCGTGAAAAAGCGCCGCAATTCTCACATCCGTCCCGTCTTCGTCCCGGAATGCGCGCATAATCCTCAACATGTGCTCCCACACATCCCCTTCATGATGGTAATCCGCAGGCTGCGGTATGCCTTTGCAGAGAGCAAGCTCCGGAAGAAATCTCTCGAGGATGCGAAGCTCCCACAGATCCTCCAGCGCACGATCCGGGTGCGGCCCCTTGAGCACCTTCTCCAGTTCCTCCAACTGCCTGGAGCCGGAGAGTCCCTCGACGAGCGGTGCAAGCACTTTCAGGGCGGTATAGGTATCCGGATGGTACTGACCTTCGATCTGCGCACGGAAGCGCACCACGCGGAGGAGGCGAAGCGCATCATGTTTGATGCGAATGCCAGGCTCACCGACAATCCGGATAAGCTTCTCCTTCAAATCCTTCTCTCCGCTGAACGGATCGAAAAGTTCGCGCGAGATCGGGTTCCAGTAGAGTGCATTCATCGTGATATCGCGTCGTTTCGCGTCCATTTCCCGGGATCCGAACACGACGGATTCGGGATGCCTGCCGTCCGATGCCTCGTCATCTTCGCGAAACGTCGTGACCTCGAACACATGTCCCCTGAGCGGGACGCGTACGCTGCCGAGCAGTGCCGAACCCGCATCCGTCTTCGGAAAGTGTTTTGCAATGTCCTTCGGTTGCGCATCGGTTCCGATATCGATGTCCTTCGGAACTTTTCCGAGGAGCATGTCACGGACAGCCCCGCCGACCCACCATGCGTCGTATCCCGCATCGGCGAGCTTCTCGACGATGTGATACGCCTGCGTCCCATGGGGAGACTCAAGAGTCCGGTCGATGATTTGTTTCGATAGTGACAACGAAATGGAATGTAAAATTGAGAATGGAGAATGTAGAATAGCCTCGATTTTTTCATTCTACATTCTACATTCTACATTCTAAATTTCTTCATGCTCCACTTCGCTGTCGCCGGCGCACCCCTTTCGACTCCCAAGCCGGGTGGAACGGTCAAAGGACTCGAGCGTGCGGCAGCTCTCGGCATCACAGCCATGGAGGTCGAATGGGTGCAGAGCGTGCCTACAAGCGTCGAACGGATGGAGGAAATTCGAGCTGTCGCCACAAAACACAAAGTGGCGCTGACCGTCCATGCGCCGTACTACATCAACTTGAATTCCTTAGATCCCGCAAAGCTGACCGCAAGCAAGAAGCGCATCATCGATGCGCTCGCAATGTCCGAGCTCTGCGGGGCTCGCTCCGTTTGCGTGCACCCGGCCTTCTACGGGGGGATGGACCATGACGAGGTCTATGATCGCGTCCGCGATGCGACGGAATCCATGTTGAAGCACAAAGACAAGCTCTTTCCACATGTGAATCTGGCATACGAAACCATGGGAAAACCTTCGCAGTTCGGCACGCTCGACGAAGTCTTGAAACTGAGCGCGGAATTCGGGCTCTACCCGTGCCTCGACCCCGCGCACATGCACGCACGGACGAACGGGGAATACAACTCCGCAAAAGAATGGAATGAGATGTTCGATCTCTACGAGCACTATCTCGGAAAGCCGGCTCTCAAAAACGTGCACATGCATTTCTCCGGGATCGCCTACGGCGAAAAAGGGGAACAACACCATCTGCCCCTCCGGGAGAGCGATGCGAACTGGAAGGAATTCCTGCAGGTGCTCAAAGACCGAAAGATCGAGGGCAATCTCGTCTGCGAATCGCCTTTATTGGAGAAGGATACGTTGCTCCTGAAGGAGACGTTTGAGAAACTGTCATAAGGAATACGGGAGTCCTCGGAACCCCCCTAGTATTCCAATACTCCAGTACTCTAGTATTCCTGTCGTATGAACCTCGCCATCAACGGATTCGGTCGCATCGGCAGACAAGCGCTCCGGATCGTCCTCAGCCACCACAAGGACATCAATGTCGTCCTGATCAACGACCTCACCGACGGCGAAACGCTGGCGCACTTGTTCGAGTTTGATTCGACCTACGGCCGCTTCGATTGCGGCGGCGCGTGTTACAAGGACGGCATGCTCGCTACAAAATTCGGGAAGATCCGGACGACCGCATCCAAGGATCCCTCCACCCTCCCTTACAAGGAGCTCAAGGTCGATGTCGTATTGGAATGCACCGGTAAATTCACGAAACGCGAGGAGGCGGCGCTGCACCTCAAAGCTGGGGCTAAAAAAGTGATCATCTCAGCCCCCTGCGGGGACAATGCGGACGGCACGTTCTGCCTGGGTGTAAACGAAGAAACCTACGATCCGAAGACGATGCACGTGATTTCGAATGCCTCCTGCACCACAAACTCCCTCGCTCCGGTGGCCAAAGTCCTCGATGACAGTTTTGGGATCGTGAACGGCCTTATGACGACCATTCACAGCTACACGAATGATCAGCGCATTCTCGATTTCCCCCATAAGGATTGGCGGAGAGCCAGGAGCGCCGCGGAAAATATCATCCCGACGACCACGGGGGCCGCGAAGGCGATCGGGCTTGTGATCCCTTCGCTCCAGGGAAAATTGAACGGCATCTCCGTCCGGGTGCCGACGCCGACCGTGAGCCTCACGGATCTTGTGTGTGTCGTTTCGAAGCCAACCTCGGTCGACGAAATCCATTTAGCCCTGAGGGAAGCCGAAAAAGGACGCATGAAAAATATTCTCGGCGTGGAGGATCGCCCGCTCGTCTCGAGCGATTATCGAATGGATCCCCGCTCCAGCATCGTCGATGCGCTCTGCACAATGGTCATGGGCGGGACTCTCGTCAAAGTCTGCGCGTGGTACGACAACGAGTGGGGGTACAGTAACCGCCTCGTGGAGCTGGCGAAGTACATCGAAACACATCACTCCGCATTCTGAGTGGGAGGAACGGTGAACTTTTTTAAATGTACGTGCTTGACTTGATCAAGTGCTTTCCGAACAGCATCTCCGACGCCACCGCTCTCATTCACATGAAAAGCGATAAGAGCGTCCGATGCATTTACTACATCAGTATTTCGCTGAAAATATGTTGTTGGATTCAGCACTGTATTTTGTTGATTACAATGAAGAGCGTCGGGATTTACGGCGCGCAAATTTTTCAGCTGAGCGATAAGGACTTCTGCTTGTTCAAAAGTTATCTTACCCTCTGTGGCTCTTTTCCGAAAGTGTGCGGCAAACAGGTCCAACTCCACTGGTAAAAATATTTTTACTATATCAGCAGTTGGATTGAGCTTCAGCGCTTCATCTGTGGCGAAATAATCAACACCCAGTGCGCCGCCGGAAACAATCCCGTCTCCTCGCCCCACTACTTTTCGCACGGCTTCCCGCACACCCTTTTCAATCTCTTCATTTGTATTTTGCCAGCTGCCGCTGATACCAAACCAAAGCATGCCTTTTTCTGATTTTTTTTCCGAAAGTCTGCCAAAGAGGGTTTCCAAATCAGAAACTATCAGTTCGGCCTCTTTAGCTTCTGATGATTTCACTTCTTCCATAGAAATGAACAGGGAAGCACTTCGATGTCCTGCTGACCGGTCATAAGGAAGGATTGTAGGGCAACATATGCGAAAAAGCACTCGAACACGAGCACGGGCAGGCAACCAGATTTGGTACCCATATATCGATATATTGGTACAAAATAGTTAATATGATATCATATTAACTATTTGTTGTTCTCAGTGGACGCTGCATCACCGCCAGGCAAAGCTTCGCAGGCGGCGCGTATGGCCACGGCAAATCTTTTAGCATTATCAGCGGCTTCTGCCGCAGCTCCTGCCGGATCAGACACCCGAAAATCTGATGGATGAAATTCTGCAGTTTCCATCAGAGGAACAACATTCGACAGTAAGCTCTGGCGAAATGCGGGTCGCGCTTGTTGCAGAAGACCTTCTGTTAAAAAGCGTTCCGCCTCCATAAGACGCTGAGCCTCCGTAACGAAAAGGCATTTTCCGTTCAGGACATCTTGAGCAGAGTGAGCAATGCTCGTTTCCACTATATTCTTCCGATCCGGTTGAACAATTGTTGACATGGAATTGAGGAGAAAAGAACTGGATGCTCATTCATTTCTTCTGTCAAGAACCCTTTTTCTTCTCGTCGACCACTTCCGCGTCGACGACATTCTCTTTGCCGTCGTGGCCCTTCGTACCCTCTTTGCCTTCCTTGCCCTCATTTTGGGCGGCTTCGTAGACGACTTTCCCGATCTCCTGGGCTTCGAGGCCGAGAGCTTCCGTCGCTTTCTTCAGTTCCTCGAGCGAGGCATCCTCCTTTTTCAGAAGTTCCCTGAGTATATTCATTTTGTCATTCACTTTTTTCTTCACGGGATCCGGGATCTTCGCATCGTGCTCGCGCATCTGCTTCTCAAGACTGAAGATGAGCGCGTCACCTTGATTCCGGGTATCAATCAGCTCGCGCTTCTTCTTGTCCTCCTCCGCATGGATCTCGGCATCCTTACGCATCTTCTCCACTTCGTCTTTCGAGAGACCTGTGGAGCCCTGAATCGTGATGTGCTGCTCTTTGCCCGTACCTTTGTCCTTGGCCTTCACACTCAGAATACCGCTCGTATCGAGATCGAAGGTGACTTCGATCTGCGGCATGCCGCGCGGAGCGGAGAGGATGCCGTCCAGGATGAAACGACCAAGAGATTTGTTATCCCGGGCAAATTCGCGCTCCCCCTGGACCACATGGATCTCCACGGACGTCTGATTGTCCGCAGCAGTGGAGAACACTTGTGACTTCGATGTCGGAATTTTCGAGTTGCGTTCGATCAGCTTCGTCGCAACGCCGCCGAGCGTTTCGATGCCCATGGAGAGCGGCGTCACGTCGATGAGGACGATGTCTTTGTCAATATCGCCGCCGAGGACGCCCGCCTGGATGGCCGCTCCGACGGCGACGACTTCATCCGGGTTCACGCCCTGGTGGGGATCCTTGCCGAAGAGTTCTTTCGCTTTTTTCACAACAGCCGGCATGCGCGTCATGCCTCCGACGAGAACCACTTCGTCGATATCTTTCTTCGCAATGCCCGCATCCTTCAGCGCGGCTTCACAGGGCTTCACCGTGCGTTCGATCAGAGCGGATACGAGCGCTTCCAGCTTCGCACGGGTGAGCTTCAAATTTAAATGCTTCGGGCCGGAGCTGTCCGCGGTGATGAAGGGAAGATTGATCTCCGTTTCGGCTGCGGAAGAGAGCTCGATCTTTGCCTTCTCCGCGGCCTCTTTGAGGCGTTGAATCGCAATCTTGTCTTTCGAAAGATCGACGCCCTGATCTTTTTTGAATTCCTGGAGAATCCACTCGATGATCACCTGATCGAAATCGTCGCCGCCGAGGTGCGTATCGCCGTTCGTCGCGATCACCTCGAAGACGCCGTCTCCGAGCTCCAGCACGGACACGTCGAACGTGCCGCCGCCGAGGTCGTAGACGATGATCTTCTCGTTCTTCTTCACCTTGTCGAGACCGTACGCCAGCGCCGCGGCCGTCGGCTCATTGATGATACGGACGACCTCGAGCCCCGCAATCTGCCCGGCTTCCTTCGTTGCCTGACGCTGAGAATCATCAAAATACGCAGGTACCGTAATCACGGCTTTGGTCACGGTTGTCCCGAGGAACGTTTCCGCATCCTTCTTCAGTTTCTGAAGCACCTTGGCGCTCACTTCCTGCGGGAGCATTTCTTTTCCGTCGATCACGATGACCGCGCGGTCCTCTTTCCCTCTCTTCACTTCAAAAGGCGCCTGTTTCGCTTCGGTCTCCACCTCCGTGAACCTGTGCCCGATGAAGCGTTTCGCCGAAAAAATCGTCCGCTTCGGGTTCGTCACGGCCTGACGCTTGGCAGACACGCCGACAAGGACTTCATTCTCCTTGAAAGCCACGACCGACGGCGTCGTCCGATTGCCTTCCGCATTCGGGATCACCGCAGGCTCACCGCCCTCGATGACAGCGACGCAGGAATTCGTGGTGCCGAGATCAATTCCGATAATTTTGCTCATACAATGGAGGTAACAGAAGGATTATCACTCGAGAGTTTAGAGTGACAGCCAGCATGGGTCAAGTAAAAAAATTGGCGATGATCAGCGCTCTCTGAGAGCGAAGCTGCTACAATATATCGACCATGAAGCATGAATCCGCTAACCGCTCTCCGCTCTCCGCTCCCTATGTTTCTCGATGAAGCCAACATCATCGTGCGCGGCGGCAACGGCGGCCGCGGCTGCGTCAGCTGGCGCCGCGCCAAATTTGAACCTATGGGAGGGCCGGACG